>NZ_CEVIVD010000007.1:13651-23774 GCF_982290655.1 Protofrankia sp. CiP1_Cm_nod3 | reverse complement strand
CCGGGTCCGCGGCACCCGACACCACGATCGGGTCGAACGCGCGCGGCGGCGGGATGTAGGCGGGGCGGCGGGTGTCGGCGTCCTCGTCCGCCTGGAGGTTTCTGGCCGTGATGGTGCGGATGCGGGTGCCGCTGACCTCGAAGTCGGCTGTTCCGTCCTCGTGCAGGACCACGATGTAGCCGCTGCGCTGGTAGCCGACCGCCAGACCGCTCGTCTCCAGCCGGTCGATGGTCTCCTGGATGCGGCCGAACTCCACCGCCTCCGTGATCAGGCTCCGGCGGGCGGACCGGCGCAGGTAGTAGCGCAGCAGCGCCGCGAACCGGGCCCGCTGGAGCGGGCGGTCGATCCGGACAGGTTCGGTGAAGAACAACCGGTTGATGACATCGATCGTCGCATCCACCTGTCCCGCGATGTCACGGGCGAGATCCTCACTGCCGAGCATGCCGCGCGACTTCACCTCGACGGCCTCTATGCTCACCCGGCGCGTGGTGGGAAAACGGACCAGGAGCAGATCGCACCGCCGGGCCCGCTGGCCGGACTGGCGCCGGGCGCGGGAGCCGAAGAGCTCCGGATGGGCGTCGACGGGGATGATGACCGTGTTCTCGAGCTCACCACGACGGCGCAGGTGCGCCACCACCGCCGCCAGTGCCACCGCCTCCTTCGCCCGGTTGTCGTCACCGGTCGCGGCGAGGATCAGTCGGCCCGACACCAGCAGCAGCTCGTCGATGACCGACGACACGGACTCGCCCGGACGGTAGAAGCCGAGCTCGGTCATCGCGCGCAGGAACATCTTCTCGACGTCCGCCCGGTGCGCGGTCGTGATGGACATCTGGTGGCCGAGCCCGTCGAGGAACTCGGGGGCGTAGTCGAGGATGTAGCGGCGCCCGCCGGCGGTGCGCGTGGCCGGGTCGTCGAAGGCGTCCAGCCCGAGGAAACGGTCCAGGACGATGACCCAGTCGCACCGCTCGTGGGCGATCTCGAGCACGCGCGCGGTGCGGCCGCTGACCTCCATGCGCACCCGGGCGATGGCCGCGGAACGCGGCTCGTCCGGCGTCGACGGCCCGTCCTGGGCCGGCGTGAACCGCGTGGCGGACAGTACCGCCGGCCGGATCGCCCGGCTCGGCAGCAGCACCGTCGCCTCCGGGCCGGGGCCGCTGCCCGGACCAGGTCCATTGCCCGGATCAGAGTCATTGCCCGGACCGGGGCCATTGCCCGAAACAGGACCGTTATTCGGATCGGGGCCATTGCCCAGGCCGGGACCATTGTCCGGGCCGGCCGCGGCGCCGGAGGTGACCACCGGGGAGCCGCCGGCCGGCGTCCCGCCCGCGGCTGCGACGAACAGCGACGTGACGGCCTCCGCGAACCGCCGGTGCAGGTCGGTCAGGGGTGTGGAGTCGGCGCCGCGCGCGGGCGGGAAGTCGATTCCGGTCACCCACCCACCGTCCGGGCCGAGGTCGGTGACGGGCCGGGTGATCAGGCCGCGGAACGAGACGCTGCCCGCCGTCACCGTCGGGGTGCCGATGACCAGCTCCGGGTGGCTGACGTCGGTGAGCACCGCCAGATGGGCGTCGTGTGCCGTGTCGATCGCGTCCAGCGGCGCGGTCGAGATCTCCAGTGCCGGGTCGAGGAAGCCACGGCTGCGCCGGGCCCGGTTCTCGGCGAGCTCCTGCTGCAGCTCGCGCAGCCCGGGCAGGGGGCTCGTCTCCGAGGCGCCTTCCCCGAACGTCTCCACCTGGATGTGCGGCGCGAGCCCGCCGTCGGCCTCCGCCGTCGCCGGGTCCCCGGAGGCCTCGGCGGTGACGGCCCGCAGCGCCTCGCCGAGGAACGCCCCGCTGCCCGGGTTGGTCGCGAGAATCCGCAGGCGTTCGGGCTGGTGGTGGGTCTGCCGGTAGAGGCGGATGCGCTCGGCCAGCCGCGCGGCGGGGACCTCGCCCACGCTGACGTCGGAGCTGGGCAGGCCGAGGGCGCCGACGATCTCGCTGATGGCGGTTGCCGGGTCCGGCTCGCCGACCGGCAGGTAGACGCCGTGCAGCAGCCGGAGGTTCTGCGCGAACACATACGGCCGGCCGTCGTCGTCGCTGAGCAGGAACGGCGTGCGCGCCGGGCTGAGCCGGGCGAGCAGATCGATGTCCACCTCGCCAGCCCGCTCCTCCTTGCTGGATACGGAGCGTAGTTGACGGCACCATCCTGTCAGCTCGGCCCAGTACGCGAGATACCACGCCACCCGCAACGGGTGCGTGGGCAGCACGACCAGCGCGTTCACCGGGTGGTCGCGCCGGCCGAGGTCGATCCGCAGGCGGAGCGTGTCGATGGTGGTGAGTGCCCGGGTGTCGGCGGGGCTGGCGTCCCGGCGCAGCGCCCGCCCGTAGGAGGCGGTGTAGCGGCTCGCCAGCGCCGCGAGCTCGTCGGTGAGGTCGGCGACCTCGATGAGCCCGCGGCCGGGCTGCGCCCGCACCGCGTCGAAGAACTCCCGGCGGGCGGCCAGGAACGCCTTGCCCGCGCCGCCGGGCCGCTCGGGGCCGACCGGCACGGCCCGTCCCGCGGAGAACGGCTGGCCGGCCGCGACCACCGCCGCGTACCGGCCGGCGCTGTCCGGCTCGGCCAGGACCCGCTGCCCCAGCTCCCGCAGGGCGACGCTGAGGGCGATCCGGGTGGCGTGGCCACGGCCGAAGCGGAGCTGCAGGTAGGCGAGGTCCGCCTCCTGCCAGCCCTCGCAGGTCTCGCTCTGCGCGTCCACGCCGGCCCGCAGGGCGCGCAGCCGCGCGACCGGGAGCGACAACGCGCTGTCCCGCCGGACGGCCGTGCTCTCCGGCGGCGGTACGTCGTCGAGGGAGAACTCCTGGCTCACCGCCTGCGCGGGCTGGCCGTCCCGCAGGCGGAGCACCTGGTTGTTGCGGTCCAGCGCCTGAACCCGGACGACGACCACCGCCGGGACCCGCTGCGCCTCCTCGGTGTCGACCGCGACCGTCAGCCGGTGGCTGCGCGCGCTGGCCTTCCCGGACGCGCTGGGAAGCTCGACGTCGAAGTCCGTCTCCTCGCCGTAGTACTCCTCCGACGGGATGATCTCGACACGCCAGCGGGCGACGTCCTTCGGCCTGGCCGGCTCGGTCCTCCAGGTGGCCTTGACGAACCCGCCTCTGGTCGAGCAGGTGGGCAGCGCGCTGTCGGGCCCGGCGCGCAGCCCCGTCCCGGCCGGGACGATGCCGTCCTGGTTCGCGAACGGCTCGACGTGCAGGGCGACGAGGTCGCTGTCCGCGGGCAGGTCCAGGGGCCACCGGTCGAACGTGAGGCCGCGGTTCCCGGGGGCGGCGAGGTCGTGCAGCCAGGTGCGCTCGGACATGCGTGGCACCGCGGCCACGAACCGTTCGATGGCCTGGTAGTGCTCGTCGTCCTGGCGCAACGGGCAGCTGCGCAGCCTCTCGCGGGCGTCCTCCTGCGATCGCGCGGGCTTGACCAGCGCGGTCACGCAGGTGGCGTTGGCCTCGAGCCGGGAGACGAACGACGCGCCGCCATGGTCCGGGATCAGGCCGACGAGGTGCAGGTGCGTACCCGCCGTGAGCTCGGCGTTGTACAGGGCGTTGGCGGTACCGCCGCCGGCCGGGTCGTTCGCGGCGGCGCTCACGGCGAGCAGGTACTCGGCGCGCGCCTGCCTCGAGTGGTTGAAGGCGTTGCGGCGCACGGTCTGCTGGACCTGGTCGCACAGCTCCCGCAGCGAGCGGTCCAGGCGGTGGTGGGTGTCCCGGGCGATCCTGACGAACAGATGGTCGATGTCGATCGACTCGAACGAGTTCTCCAGGCTGCTGGCCGCCGGGGTGTCGGCACCGGACGGCACGAGCAGCAGGAGCGCGGCCGACTTGCGGTTGCGCAGCTCGATCGCGCGTTCGGGACGGATGACCGTGTCGTCCGCGTGGCCGGTCGTACCCAGGACGGCGATCTGCGCCGCACCGGCCGAGGAGCCGCGTCCCGTTGCGGGCACCTGTGCCAGCGCCTGCGCGGCCTTCTCCCGGACGGCATGGCAGTCGGCCTCCCGCAGGTGGTCGAGCCGCAGGCAGCGGCCGGGCGGGGCGCCGCGCAGGAAGTCGGCCACCAGCTGCTCGGCGACCCTGGTGGCGAGGGCGGTGCTCAGGCTGGTCATCGCCGCGCTCCGGCTCCGGCAAGAGGATTGATCACATACTGGGCGTTGAAGTCGTCGGAAAGATCGGCGAAGAAGCCCATCTGGCGCAGCCGGCCGGTGAACGCGACAAGATTGGCGTTGGCCACGGCGCGTGACGACGCGTCGGCGCGGGCGGCCGGCGGCCGGTCGACGAGCAGGCCCCAGCGGGACTCCAGCGTGACGAGCAGGTCGGCCAGGCGCATCCGGGGCAGCGCCTCTCCCCGGTCGGGATCCACCAGGGTGCTCAGCAGCAGCGTGGTGAGCAGCTCGTCGGTCATCGCGTACCGCCAGGCCCGCCGGCCCCGCAGGTTGCCGCGCAGCAGCCCGGCCTGTTTGCGCATCCCCCCGGTGTTCCAGAACCACTGCCCGGCGGCTTTGATCGCCTGCTTCGTCTGCGACTGGCGGATCGCGGCGACGACCTGGTCGAGCTGTGACCCGCCCGGCGCGGCCCGCTCGAGCTCGGCGCGCGCGTCCTCGTCCGAGCACCTGGTGACGTTCCTCGTCTCCTCGATGATCCGCTCGAGCTCCAGGCCGGCCCGCCACTCCACGTACTGGTCGTGGCGCAGATCCATGAGCGCGGTCAGCCAGTCGGGCCCACGCCTGTCCTGCACGTAGGGCCGGAGCTTCGCCTCGTTGCCCGCGTACCGGTCCAGGGTCTTCAGCAGCAGCATGTCGTCGAGGTAGGCGGGCAGCCGCTCCAGGTCCCGGTCGACGCACTCGCCGGCCAGCCGGTCCGAGTCGCCGCCGGTCTGCCGGGTGAAGTCGACGTAGATCTCGGTCCGCGCGGGCCTGCGGTCGACGCCGAGGTCGGCCGGCCTGGCCCGGCCCCGGCACAGGTCGTTGACCAGCGTGAACAGGCGCAGCGTCGTGGTGAACAGGCCGATGTTCACCAGCGCCGCCAGGTGCCGCGCCAGCGCGATGGTGGGCAGCCGGTGCCGGTAGACGGCAAGGAAGTCCAACAGCTGATCACCGAGCGCGATCATCACTCCCGGCATGACGGGATCCCAGTCGAGCGCCTGCCGGGCCGACAGCAGCCTGCCGGGCGTGAAACCCTCCAGGTAGTAGAGGCTGAGCAGCACGTTGGCGTCCAGGTCGGCCGTTGCCCCGTCGAACCGCGGGACCGCGCTGTCGGAGATCGACACGCCGCGCCCGAACGCCTCCAGGAACAGCGACCTGAGCTCGCCCGCCGGGTTCGGGCTGCCGCGGCGGGCGAGCGCGTCCGTCAGCAGGCGGTAGACGACCAGATGCACCTTGCGGTGCCGGGCGCCCTCCGCCGGCAGCCCGGCCCGGTAGGCGCCGATATGGCTGGGCTGGACAGCGGCCAGCTGCACGTCACGGTGGCCGCGGCCGCTGTGGCCGAGCCGGACCACACTCGTGTTCACCCACTGCTCGAGCACCGCCTGCCCGTGCTCGTCGCCGAAACCGCGCAGGGCGGGATGGCCGGCGAGGGCCTCGATGTACCCGCCCGGCTCGGTGGGGCGCGCGTCCGAGCGGCTCAGCCGCCGGCCGTTGGTGACCACCATCTCGAACAGCACGGGCAGGAACCGGTCGACGTCGAAGTCGTTCAGCTCGACCCCGGTGAGCCGTTCGAAGGAGTACGACCGGAGGTCCTTCGGCGGGACGAGTGTCATCGGTCGGCTCCCAGCAGCTCGATCGTCGTGCCGGTCACCGCGATGGCGTTGCGCCGGCCGTCAGGCTCGATGACGATCACTCTGGACGCCGGCTGCAGCGTGAGGCCCGACCGGAACAGGCCGAGCTCCTCCAGCAGCGGCGTCACCTCGGGGTTGGTCGGCAGGTAGCCGGCGGCGGCCCGCATGAGCAGCTCGAACAGGTCGAGGTCGACGGTCATGCCGGCCTGCCCGGCGACGTGCCGCAGCACGAACACGTCGGCTGCCGTCTCGACGAACCGGTCGTCGACCGAGGCGACCTCGACCGCGAACTCGTCGAGAGCGAGGACCTTGACGACAGCCCCGCCGTCCTCCGCCGGTTCACCGACGGAGACCGCGACGCCCTCCCCGTCGTAGCCGACAGGCCCGATGCAGCGCGACAGGCCGCGCAGCAGCATCCGGACGATCCTGTCGCCCGCTGTGCCGCTCTCCTGGCCGGCGGCCACAGCACCACCAGGGTGGCCGGCGGCCAACAGCGCGCGGAACTCCTCGAAGTAGCGGTAGGGGCTCAGGTACCCGGCGCCGGCCACCTCGGCGTCCGGCGCGGTGAAGTAGAGCCGGCGCTTCGCGCGGGCCATGTCCGTGCCGGTGCGCGCGTCCGGGGCCAGCGCCCGCTCCAGGCGGGCGGTGGCGACCGTGGCCGGGTCGAGTTCCCGCCACTCGTCGAGCAGCCGGTCCCGCCCGCCCGAGGCGTCGAACGCGAGCGAGCTGAAGTGCCGCTCGGGGGTCGCCGGGTTCCCCGGCCCGTCGCCGATCTCCTGGTGGACGTCGGCACAGCCGAGGTCGGCGGTCACCAGGTAGGCGAGCGTCGAACGCAGGTCACGGATGGTGGGGCGGCGGCCGCGGCGCAGATGGGAGGTGAGCACCAGGCGGTGCAGACGCTCCTGGGCCCGCGGCACGCCGAGCTCACGGGCGTTGCGGACGATGGGGCAACGCTGTTCGGCGACGCACGAGGCGCACTCGGCCCACATGTCGCCGGCGACCAGCGCCTCCAGCAGCCGCACCGTCAGCGAGCCGGCCGCCGCGCCGACCGACGCCATCGACCGGCCCTTGAGGTCGACCCGCAGGATCCCCGCGCTGTCGGTGCCGCCGCCGTCGATCCCGTCGGTCCCGTCGGTCCCGCCGCCGTCCGCGAGCGCCTTCGCGATCCGCGGATAACGCGACGCCTCGCGTTCCAGGAAGTCGAGGAGCCGGCCGTCGTTGGCGGCGACGAGCGCGGTGTAGCCGCCCGCCGGGCCGCCGTCGCCCAGCGGGTCGAGCACCCGGCGCAGCAGCTCGTCCGCTGACATGCCCTCGTGGGACTCGCTGGCGTCGTAGACGGAGGCGTACTCGTGGCCGGCGAGGGCCATCCGCCAGCCGGCCGCGTCGCTGGCGAGCACCCGCGCGCCCCGGCCGCGCAGGAACTCGCCGAGACGCTCGAGGAAGGCGGTCTTGCCGTCACCCGGGTTCCCGCTGAAGACCACCAGCTGCGGGCGGCCGTCGACGACGCGCGGGACGAGCCGCTCGTCCAGCCTGGTCGGGACGTACGTCCGCACGGCGAACTCGGAGTCGAGGCCCCGGTTGCCGCGGTTGCCCAGCCCGCTGTTGCGGAAGAGCTGCCGGATCTCGTCCACGGCCGGATTGACGACCTGGCTCCGCTCCGGCCGCTCTTCTCGCGGCAGCCCGCGCCGCGCCCGGCTGCCGGGCTGTTCTCGCTCCCGCCCGGCCTCTCGTTCCAGCCCGGCCTCTCGTTCCCGCCCGGCCGATGGCGGTGCGACCGGTGGTAACGAGACCGCCGGTGGTGAGACCCGCGGTAACGAGGCCGGTGGAGGCGCGAGCGCGGACGCGACGGCGTCGCGGAACGCCGCGGCCGACGAGAAGCGCTGGTCGGGCTCGGGGTCGCAGGCACGCAGGATGACGTCGAACACAGCGGCGTCCACGCCGGCACCGCCCCCGGCCCCGATCTGCGTGCCGGTGGGCCGGACGAGCTGCCGCTTGTCCGGGAACTGCCCGTCCACCAGGTACGGGAGCCGGCCCGTCAGCGCTTCGAAGCACACGACGGCGAGGGAGTAGAGGTCCGCCGCCGGCGACCAGGACAGGCCGGCGGCGATCTCGGGAGCCTGGTACGGCAGGGTGCCGACGATGCTGCGGTCCGCGTCGCTGGTCGCCACCCCGAAGTCGATCAGCGTGGCCCGGTCGTCCGCGTCCACGATGATGTTGTTCGGGGAGATGTCGCGGTGCAGGACCTCCCGGCGGTGGGCGTACTCGAGGGCGTCCAGCATGTCGGCGAGGATCTTCTGGCAGGCGGCGAGGTTGCCGCGCAGGGTCAGGCCGAGCTCGGACACCGTCCGGCCGTCGACGTACTCGGCGATGAGCGCCGGCCCGAACGGCTCGAGCAGATAACCGGACACGCTCACGATCCGGTCGTGCTTGAGCTTCTGCAGCAGGGTCAGCTCGCTGCGCAGGTGGTCCAGGGTCCCCGCCGATTTCATGATCTTGAGCGTGTGCCAGATCTCGAACCGCCGGTCCTTCATGAGCCAGGTGGTCGCGGTGGCGCCGTCCCCGAGGCCGCGGACCAGCTCGTACTTGTTGTTGTCGATCCGCACGCCGGGCGCCGGCCGCACCGCGCGTCTGCGCTCCTCGCGCAGGTGCGCGAGGAGCAGGTCGGCGACCTGCCGGGCCTCCGGCCGGGCACCGGGATCCTGCGCCAGGCAGGCGGACAGCACGTCACGGACCCGGCCCGGCAGCGACGGCGGGACGTCGGGGACGAGCGGCGGGTCGGACTGGCGCAGCTCCCACCAGGCGAGCAGGCACAGCGCCAGGGAGTAGACGTCGGACGGGTAGCCCGCGGCGTGCACGGTGAGCCGGCACTCCGGGGCACGGTACGGCCGGCCGAGCTCGTCGATCTCGTCGGCGTCGAAGACGGTCCCCGAATTCGCGATCTTGGCGATCAGCAGGTCCGAGAAGGTCACCTTGTTGGCCTTGTCGGGCAGCCAGATCCGGCTCGGGTGCAGCGCGCGGTGCGCGATGCCTTCGGCGTGCATGTCGGCGAGCCCGGCATAGGCGTCCGCGGCAACCTCGGCGAACGCGGAGGGCGAAGGGCGTTCACCGGCGGCGATCCGGCGTCGGATCGTCCGCTGGGACGGCATGGGCGGGTGCATCGGCACCACCCACATCTGGTCGTCGTCGACGCCGAAGTAGGGGTCGACCGCGAGAACCCGGCCCAGCGGCGCGAGCCGCCGCATGGCGTGGTACTCCCGCAGGATCAGTCGGTCGCCCTCGGTCTGCTCCGCCTCGGACAGGCCCTGGCGCTGATAGGTCAGCAGAATCCGGACCGCACCGTCGCGGTGCCTGCCCACGTACCTGGGGCCGCGCGGTGTCGGCTCGATGTCTCCGACGATCTGGTAACTGCCCAGCTGCGCCGGCCGTAGCGGCCTTTCCGGGAGGCCCTCGACCAAGGCCAGAACGCGGTCGCGGACAGGCCCGAGATCCATGCGCGCGGCGGTCGACCGGTCGAGCTCGACAAGCCTCCGCTCGCACCCGGCCAGCCGGACCACGCGGTCGGCGGCGCGTGGGTCCGCCACGTCGAATCTGACGTCGGGCGAGGACAGCACGACGAGGTACTCGACGATGTGCGGCCGCCGGTCCTGGTGGCCGGCTCCGGCTCCGGCCCCGGCCCCGGCTCCGGCCCTGCGCGCCAGCGTCCGACGGTGCTGGCGCAGCAGCCGGTCGATGTTGCCCGCCAGGACACGCGCGACACCGTTCGCCTGGTTGATCGGGCTTCCCAGCTCGTGGTGGGTCCGCCTGTCGTACCAGCGCTCCTCGGTGCCGAGCAGCTCACCGTGCCAGGACTTCTCCTCGATGACCGTCACGCTGTTCGGGCCGACGACGATGAAGTCGGAGTCGCGCGTGTTCGTCCCGCCGACGAGCTGACGGCCGCACACGACCGTCCATCCGTCGTCGAGGTGGTCGCGCAGGTAGACGGCGGTCGCCTGCTCCCCCGGCCCGCCCCATGGGCCGTGACGAACGATCCTCGCCATCAGCGTCCGCCCCCGCTTTCCGTGAACCCTGCCGCGCGCCCTGCCGCCCCGCGCCCGGCCACCGATGATCATCCCTGGAGCATGCCACCCAACGCCAGCGCGGGAGCGGCCGACCAGGCCGCGTGGCGAGGTTTCCAGAGATCACCGCTCGTCGCACCGGTGAGGGCACGTACCGTCCCATCCCGTCGGAGACTACGACAGACGGCTGGAAGCCTCTCCGTTGACCTGGCGTCTACCGGGATATCCGCCTACGCGCTGTGAGCCGGTCGGAATTCCGTCACCGG
>NZ_CEVIVD010000007.1:9476-12968 GCF_982290655.1 Protofrankia sp. CiP1_Cm_nod3 | reverse complement strand
CGGGTGGCGACGTCGGGCAGCTCGTCGAAACGGGCAGGTTTGTCAGTGGTGACCAGTACCCGCTGCGTGGCACGCGCCGTCGCCGCGATGATGAGATCAGGAGCTCCGCGGGGCGCGCCGGTACGGCGTACATGGGCCAGGAGCTGCGCGTGATGCCGGGCGACGTCCGGGGTGTAGTCCTCGACCGGAGTCACGGAGAGCACGTCGGTGAGGAACGCCTGTTGCGCGGCGCGAGTGGCCTCATCCGAGGCCAGCAGCACCCCGACGGTGTATTCGGCGAGCGCGAGGGCCGGTAGGACGACGTCGTCCCCGTCACTCATGACCGCAAGATCTAACAGGCCACCGGCACCGGCGACCAGCACACCGGTGTCCAGGATCAGTCGTGCCACGGGTCGGTGTCCCACTCAGCGGAAGAAGCCTCCCGGGCAGCCGCGACATCGGCCCCGAACCCGTCGTCGACACCCGCGCGAGCACCCCAGCGGTGGAAGACCTCCCGCAACGCCTCACCGTTGCCCTGCGGCGCGGGCATGATCACAGCGACGCACCGGCCGCTACGGGTGACCACGATCGTCTCACCGTGTTCAGCGTCGTCGAGAAACGCGCTGAAGTATCCGGGACGCCTCGGAAGCCGTCATCACCCGCATGAGATTCACAGTAGCTGATTCAGATCCTCTGATATTCCCTCTGGCCCGGCAGCGGCTGAAACCGCGGACAGACGTCACGTGACCGGGTGTCCGATCGCCGGATATCCGGAACACCCTCACAGCACGCCCACGGCATCTCCTCTCGCGGGCGGCTTGGGGCGGCTGGACGGTATATCTTCTGGTACCAGCCGTGTACCATCATCATTATGGCTGTGAACCTTCGTCTCCGTCCCGAGGCCGAGGCCGCGCTACGCGCCGAGGCGGACCGGTCCGGCCGTTCGCAGCAGGAGATCCTTCGCGAGGCTGTCGACCGGCACCTCAGGACGCTCGCCGCTGGCGGACCGGCATCGCTCGGCACCCGGGAGCCACTGCTCACCGCGGGGATCGTTCTTCCACCACGCACGCCGTATCGTCGCGTCACGCCCACGCTCACCCTGCCCGAAGGCACGACCAGCCTCGACCTGCTCGACCGCGACGACCGGCTGTAGAAGCGTGCGTATCTACCTGGACAGCAGCGCGATCCTCAAACGACTGGTTGCCGAAGCGGACTCGTCGGCCCTGGTCGCGGCGGTCGACAGACATCATGCGGACGGCGATCTGCTGGTGTCGTCATCGCTGGCGTGGATCGAGGTGACCCGTGCGCTACGTGCCCGGTTCGGCGCCGACGCGGCGTCCGCGACCGTCCACGCGGACGCCGCCCTGTCCGGAATAGCCGAGCATCCGCTGTCACCCGAGGTGGTGAGCCTGGCACGACGGGTCGGGCCACCGGTACTCCGGTCACTGGACGCCATCCACCTGGCCTCGGCGCTCCTCCTGGACGCCGACCAGATGCTGACCTACGACGACCGGCTCGCGATGGCCTGCACCCAGTCCGGCCTCGTCGTCACCACCCCGGGCCGCTATCCCGAGCTGCCTGGCTAATTTGATCTTAGCTGGTGTTTTCGTAGCTCATGACCAAAATCGATCTTCCGGAAGTGCACGGCCTAAGTCCGGGGCGCCCACCTGGTGAGGCCGAAGACGCGGTCTCAAAAGGTCAGTGCACCGCGTGTGAATGCCGCGCGATCTGTTCTCGTCAGCGCTTCTTGGGCGGGCCTTCGTCACGCTCGTAGGACGGTGATGGCGCGGCCGGCGGGGCTGGTGACGGTGTCGATGTGGGTGCGTTTGTGGACGGGCGGAGCGTCGGGGCGGCGGTCGAAGATGACGATGGTGCCGGTGGGGAGGTTGAGGCGGTCAAGGTAGCTGTCGAGTTGGGTGAGGGCGCGGCGGAGGGGGTCGGTGTCGCCGGGATGGCGGACCTTGAGTTCGATGGCTTCGCGTTGCCAGTGGCGTTTGCCGTCCGATGCCGTGTAGGGCCAGCGGATGTGCAGGTCGATGCGGCCACGGCCGACACCGTATTCGCGGGTGACATGGCCGTCGCCATTGACGACGCGTTGGAGGAAGGCCATGAAGACCAGCTGGGGGGCGACTTCGTGGTAGACGATGCCGCGGACGAGGACGTCGGCGTGTTCGGTCCAGAAGTCGGCGAACTCGCGGAGGAGGAGGCCGAAGTCGAGGGTTCCGTCGGAGCGGACGAAGGCGCGGGGGTCGGCGAGGACCTGGGCTTCGCTGTTGGCGGTCAGGACGCGGGCGATGACTTCGTGGTAGATGGGGTTGGCGACGCGGACGGGGAGTTTCGGGGTGATCAGGCCGAGGTCGCGGGTGTAGCTGAGGTCGTCGTCGTAGGGGTCGAGTTCGGGCAGGGTACCGGCGAGGACGGGTTCGAGGACGCGGCGGACCCGGTGTTCGGCGAGTTTCGCGGCCAGCGAGTCCAGATGCGTCGCCCGCGCCAGGATCAGCCGTTCCTTGGCCTGCTCCACATGACCAACAGTGATCGATTCGGAGGTGGGGACGGCGATCTTTTCGACGATTTCACGGGCCAGCGCGTTGACCAGCCACGGCTGGCCAGCGGTCAGCTCCACCGCCCGATCCACCGCGTCCGGAGTAAACACCTGGCCGGTGTCCGCGGTGTGCTGGGCGTAGAGTGCGGCGACCTCGTCCGGGGTGAAGTCCCCCAGCCGCAACGACTCCAACTTGATGTTGAACGGGCTGGACGTCCCCAAACGAGACGAGTCACCGCCGGAGGCTGCTTTATAGTCGCGGACGTCGCGCAGGCCGCACAGCACGACTGAGGCGGGAAAACGGTTGGGGCGGCCGCGGTAGCCGTCGCGGAGCTGGCTGAGGACGCTGATCAACGTCTGGCCCTGGAGCGCGTCGATCTCGTCGAGAAACAGCACCAGGGGGCGTGGGCAGGCCTGCGCCCAGGCCCGAAACGCTTCGACGATGAGGGTACCTTCCGACGCCTGTGGCCACGGCGGTGGGCGCAGGTCCGCTGGCAGCATGTCCTCGGCGTCGGCCCGGATCCGGTCGAGAACGGCACGGGCCGCCGCGCCGTAGTCGTCGCCGGTAGCCCGGCCGGTCTCACAGGAGAACAGCAGCGCCGCGTACCGGCCGGCAGCGGTCAGCTCGTCGGCGAGCGCCTGCAACGTCGTGGTCTTGCCCGTCTGCCGGGGGGCGTGCACGACGAAGTAGCCCTCCTGGTCGATGAGGCCAGGTGCCTCCGGCAGCCGCGACACCGCCGGGATCATGTAGTCGATCCCGGGCCGGCACGGGCCGGCGGTGTTGAACCGGCGGCTCATCGATCGTCACTCTCCATGGGACTGGCGCACGGGGGCATGTTCCGTTCACCACCCTACGCAGCCGCCGAACACTGATCGACGATCTACCACGTCGAGACACCAGCACGCCTTCGCCGACAGCGGTCAGCGCTGGCGGGTCCCGCGCTGGCGCGATGCGCGGTCAGCCGTCGATG
>NZ_CEVIVD010000007.1:8019-9198 GCF_982290655.1 Protofrankia sp. CiP1_Cm_nod3 | reverse complement strand
GGGCCGAGCCGTCGGGGAGGGCCAGGGGCTGGGTCCCGTTCCAGGTGAGCTCGACGAGCGACCCGTACTGCGCGCGGGTGGGGCCGCTGACCGTGCCGGAGGCGAGCAGGTCACCAGTGCGCAGCGGCGCGCCGCCCGCCGTCAGGTGGGCGAGCTGCTGGGCCAGCGTCCAGTACATGCCGGCGAACGGCGGCCGGGAGACCGGATGCCCGTTGAGAGAGATCTCAAGCTCGATGTCGAAGCCCCCCGGCGGCACGCCGGTGTCGTCGAGGTGGGGCAGCGGAGGCGGGTCGCGCGGCGGGGCGGGCACCCGGGCGTGCCGCAGCGCGTCGAGCGGCACGACCCACGCGGAGACGGAGGTGGCGAACGCCTTGCCGAGGAACGGGCCGAGCGGGACGTACTCCCAGGCCTGGATGTCGCGGGCGGACCAGTCGTTGACCAGGCAGGCGCCGAAGACGTGCCGCTCCGCCGCCGCCAGCGGCACGGGGCGCCCAGGCCGCGAGGGGGTACCGACGACAAAGCCGACCTCGGCCTCGAGGTCCAGCCGCGCCGTCGGCGCGAACGTGATCTCGCCGTCCGGGGCGCGCAGCTGCCCGCGCGGGCGCACGACCGGCGTCCCGGAGACGACGACCGTGCCGGAGCGTCCGTGGTAGCCGATCGGCAGGTGCTTCCAGTTGGGGGTGAGGGGGTCGCCGTCCGGGCGCAGGATGCGGCCCAGGTTGGTGGCGTGGTGCTCGCTGGCGTAGAAGTCGACGTAGTCGGCGACCGTGAACGGCAGGCGCGGGGTCGCCGTCGCGGCCGGTAGCAGCAGCGGCTCGACGGCGCGCCGGTACCGTCCGTCCACGAGCCAACGCCGCACCTGGGAGCGGACCTGTGACCACACGGTGGGGCCGGCGGCCAGCAGCCGGTCGAGGCTGCCCGCGGTGAACAGCCCGGCGTGCTCCGGCAGGAGCGCGTCGGCGGCGGCGGTCAGGTCCAGGATGTGCTCGCCGATCGCGACGCCGACGCGCGCGCCCGGCGCGTCCGGTGTGGTGAAACTGCCGTAGGGCAGCGTGTGTATCCCGAAGGGATCGCCGTGCTCCACCCCGAGCCAGGACGCGGCGGCGTCGAGCGGCCCGGCCGGCGGCGGGGTGCCCGGCGTCATCAGCGGTCCGGCGTCATCAGGGTCCGGCGTCATCA
>NZ_CEVIVD010000007.1:2271-7724 GCF_982290655.1 Protofrankia sp. CiP1_Cm_nod3 | reverse complement strand
GCGCCCTCGCCGAGCTCGAGCGGACGGAAGGTGTCGACCATGACCGCGAGCTCGTCGACGAACTCCACCCCGAGCGAGCGCTCCACCGCGCCCGGCTGCGGGCCGTGCGTGTGCCCGCCCGGGTGCAGGCTGACCGAGCCCGGCCCGATGCCGGAGCCCCTGCGCGCCGCGTAGTCCCCGCCGCAGTAGAACATCACCTCGTCGGAGTCGACGTTGGAGTGGTAGTAGGGCACCGGCACGGCCAGCGGGTGGTAGTCGACCTTGCGGGGGACGAAGTTGCAGATCACGACGTTGCGGCCGGCGAGGATCTGGTGGACGGGCGGCGGCTGGTGCACCCGTCCGGTGACCGGCTCGAAGTCGGCGATGTTGAACGTGTAGGGGTACAGGCAGCCGTCCCAGCCCACCACGTCGAACGGATGGCTGGGGCAGCGGTAGCGGGTCCCGGCGACGCCGCCGTTGGCGCCGCGCGAGCCGCGGTGCTTGACGAGCACCTCCACGTCGGTTCCGGTCACCAGCAGCGGGCCGGCGGGCGGGCGCAGGTCCCGCTCGCAGTACGGCGCGTGCTCCAGGAACTGCCCGTGCCGGGACAGGTAGCGCGGCGGCGGGGCGAGAGGGGAGTCCGCCTCGATGACGTACACGCGCAGCGGCGCGGCCGGGTCCGGGATCCAGCGGTGGATGACGCCCCGGGGCAGGATCACGTAGTCGCCCTGACGGGCGCCAAGCGTGCCGAAGACCGTCTCCACGGTTGCCGCGCCGGCTTCGACGTACACGCACTCGTCGCCGATGGCGTTGCGGTACAGCGGGCTGGCCGCGCCCGCGACGGCGTAGCAGATGCGTACGTCGGCGTTGCCGAGGACCAGCCGCCGTCCCGTGACCACGTCGACGTCCCCGGGCTGTTTACCGGGCGGTGTCCCGGGCTGCGTGCCGGGCGGTGTGCCGGGCTGCGTCCCAGGCGGTGTGCCGGGCGGCGTGCCGGGCGGTGTGCCGTTGAACAGCGCCGGCAGCCGGAAGTGCCGGGGCAGCAGCGGGATGTTCGGGTGGGTGGTCAGGTCCGCGGGCGTCCAGGGCGCCGCGTCGGCGATCGCGGCGGGCACGCCGGTGTGGTACAGCAGCGCGTGCTCCCCGGCGAAGCCCTCCGCGCCCAGCAGCTCCTCGCGGTAGAGGCCCCCGTCGGGGCCGCGGTGCTGGGTGTGCCGTTTGGGCGGAACGTCGCCCACGGCCCGGTAGTGGGGCATGGCATGTCCTTCCCACCCGACGGCCCTGGCGGCCCGGCGGCTCCGGCGTGCCCGGTGCCGCCGGCGTCCTGGGCCCGCGGATGTCCCCGGCGTCAGAGGTTGCCGCGTCTGGCCTGCTCACGCTCGATGGCCTCGAACAGCGCCCGGAAGTTGCCGACGCCGAAGCCGAGCGCCCCGTGCCGCTCGATGAACTCGAAGAACACCGTCGGCCGGTCGCCGACCGGCCTGGTGAAGATCTGCAACAGGTAGCCGTCCTCGTCGCGGTCGACCAGGATGCCGCGGGTGCGCAGCTCCTCGACGGGGACCCGCACCTCGCCGACGCGGGCGCGCAGCCCGGGGTCGCGGTAGTAGGCGTCCGGGGTGTCGAGGAACTCCACGCCCCGGGCCCGCAGGACATCCACGGTGGTGACGATGTCGCTGGTGGCCAGCGCCAGGTGCTGGACGCCGGGACCGTCGTAGAAGTCGAGGTACTCGTCGATCTGGGAGCGCCGTGCGCTGATCGCCGGCTCGTTGAGGGGGAGTTTCACCCGGTGGTTACCGTTGGTGACAACCTTGCTCATCAGGGCCGAGTACCGGGTGGCGACGTCCCCGCCGACGAACTCGGCCATGGTGGTGAAGCCCATCACCCGGTTGTAGAAGGCGACCCACTCGTCCAGCCGGCCCAGCTCCACGTTGCCCACCACGTGGTCGAGCGCCTGGAACAGCCGGCCGGCTCCGCCCACCGGCCGCGCCCGGCCGGGCGTACCGCCGGTACGGCCGGTACGGCTGACACGGCTGACGTAGCCGGGCAGGTAGGGGCCGGTGTACCGGCTGCGGTCGACGAGGCTGTGCCGGGTCTCGCCATAGGTGGCGAGGGCCGCGAGGCGGACGGTGCCGTGCTCGTCACGCAGGTCGTGGGGCTCCTCGACGACCGCCGCCCCCCGCACGCGGGCGTGGGCGACGCAGCGGTCGACGTCGGGGACATCCAGGGCGATATCGATCACCCCTTCCCCGTGCCGGCGGTGGTGGCGCAGCAGCGGGGACGCCGGGTCGACCCCGCCTTTGAGGACGAACCGGACCGCTCCGGAGCACATCACGTACGCCTTGTGGTCACGGTTGCCGGTCTCGGGCCCGCTGTAGGCGACCAGTTCCATACCGAACACGGCCTGGTAGAACAGCGCGGACTGGGTGGCGTTGCCGACCGACCACACAACGGCGTCCCAGCCCGCGACCGGGAAGGGGTCCGCGGCCGTGTCGTGCTCCACCAGCCCGACGAGGCGGCGTATCTGGTCGAGGCCGGGTTCCGCCGGCCGCCGCCGGCTGGTGGAGATCTCGCTGCCGCTCATGACCGATCCTCCGTATCCTCCGTGGAGTTGAGGACGGCTTCCTGCCGGACAGTAAGCACACCGCACGAACAAATACCGCGCAACTCCTCTGCCCGGCCTGCCGGGAGGACGCTCCGTGAGGGCCGATCGAGCCCCCGGCACCGGGCACCGGGCACCGGGCACCGGGCACCGGGCGCCGGGCACCGGGCGCCGGGCGCCGGGCGAGGCGGAACGGGTCGCGCCCACCATGCCGGACGCTTCTCCCCCACCGGACCTCTCGGCACCGGGTGGGCGGCTGGCCGCCCGGTGGCCACGGGCCCGTCCGGCGGCGGGTGCCGACGGCGCGGCCCGCCGCCGTGACAGTGGCAGCGGCGGCGGCAGCGGCGGACCGCCGCCGGCCCGTACCCGGTCGTCCCGTCCGCGGCGGGACGTGTGGCATTGTTCCGCCGCCGATGGTCCCGGAGTTCCCCGCAATGGTCCCGGCAGTGGTCCTGGCATTTTCCGCGATGGCCCCCGGGCGATGGCGACGACCGGGCGTGACCTGGCCGACAGGCACGGAATTCGTGACGGCCGGTCGCCGGTCACCGTGACGACGGCCCTTTCGGAGTGGGACAGCACATACCGCCGGCGCCGACGGTGACCGCGATACAGCAAATACCGTTGTCCACACAGCGGATATCGTTGCCCGTGGCACTGCCGGCCCGGCCCGCCATCCGTCCCGGGCCGGTTCCTGTGACATACACGTACCGCGCCGGGAATAGTCCCCGCCCGGCCCGGCGCATGGCCTAACGTGAACGAGACGCGGCTACCATTTCGTTTTCGGGAGTTCGCGTTGCTGCAGGTTCTATCGGATGAATGCGTTGGGAGGTAAGTGTTACCCGTGCAAAACGACAAGAATTCGATAGTCCGGAGGGTCCTCGCCGGCGCGACCGTGGCGCTCGGTGCCGCGGCCTTCATCGGTCTGGGCACCTCTGTCGCAACCGCAAGCAGCGTAGACGCCGGTGCCACCACCGTCGTGGGGGCTGACGCGGGTGTCGGTGTCGGCCCGATCGTCGGCCCGGTTGGTCCGGTCGGCCCGGTCGGCCCCATTGGCCCTGTCGGCCCGGTTGGTCCGGTCGGCCCCGTGGGTCCGGTCGGCCCCGTCGGTCCTGTCGGCCCCGTTGGCGTCGGCCCGATCGTCGGCCCGGTTGGCCCGATCGTCGGCCCGATCGTCGGTCCGATCATCTGATCGGCACCACCTGACCGGCACCAACACGGTGTGACGGCACGACTCCGAAAACAACTCACCGACAACAAGTGGTGAGCGGACGTTGAGCCAGCAACGTCGCAACACAGCTCGACCCGCGCCGGCGGGACCGGTACCGATGACGAATCCCGCCGGTACGCCTTCTCCCGGGCGCCGTCAGACCCGCCCCGGTCACGGGCACCACCCGCGGCCGGGGCGGGCCGGGCAGCCGGCGCCAGCAGGACCCACAAAAGCCCGGCGCGTCCCAGGAAATCTCACAGGAAATCTCAGAAGAAGCGGCGCAGCAGCTTCTTCTTCCATTCCGTGTACGGCGGGTAGAGCAGCGGCGGGTCAGGCCGGGCCGGTTTCGTGACGACCGCCCGGCGGTGGCTGAACGCCTCGAATCCCCACCGGCCGTGGTAGGCGCCGATCCCGCTGGCGCCGACTCCCCCGAAAGGCAGCTGCGGGACGAGGACCTGCACCGCCAGATGGTTGACGACGACACCACCGGAGCTCGTCCCGCGCAGCACCTGCCGCACCACCGTCCTCGAACTGGTGAAAAGATACAGGGCGAGCGGCTTCGGCCGGGCGTTGACAAAGGCGACCGCCTCGTCGAGGGAACCGACCGTCAGGACGGGCAGAACCGGCCCGAATATCTCCTGGGTCATCAGCTCCGAGGCCGGGTCCGGATCGAGCACGACCGTCGCCTCGACGGTGATCGTGCCGGGATCGCTGCCGCCGCCGGCCACGACCTGCCCGTGGTGCCCCTCGAGCGCGCGGCGCAGCCGGTCGAACTGCCGTGGGTTCACGATCCGCTGTACGGGCTCGTCCCGCTGGAACCGCTCCAGCGTGGCCCGGATCTTCGCGACGAACTCGTCCCGGACCGAGCTGTCGACGAGAACGTAGTCGGGGGCGACACAGGTCTGGCCGGCGTTGAGCAGCTTCACCGAGGCGATCCGCTGGGCGGCGACGTCCAGGTCGGCGTCCGGCATGACGATGACCGGGCTCTTGCCGCCCAGCTCCAGGGTCACCGGGGTGAGGTGCCGCGCCGCGGCCTCCATCACCTGCTTACCGGTCTCTGTTCCGCCGGTGAAGAAGACGTGGTCGAGCCCCTGCGCCACCAGCTGCCGGGTGACGGTGGCATCCCCCTCGCGCACGGCGGCCGCGTCCGCGTCCAGATACTCCGGCAGCAGGCGGGCGAGCAGCGCGGAGGTCGCCGGCGCGTGCTCGGACGGCTTGACCACGACAACGTTGCCCGCGGCGAGCGCCCCGACGAGCGGGGACAGCGTCAGGTAGACCGGGTAGTTCCACGGGCCGACGACGAGCACCACGCCCAGTGGTTCGTACTGGTAGAAGCCCCTGCCCGGCAGCATGTTCACCGGCAGTGACGTCCGCCGTGGGCGCACCCATCCCCGCAGGTGCCTGCGGGCGTACGCGGCTTCGGCGCGGGTGCTGGCGATGTCCCCGAACCAGGCGTTGTGGGCGCCCCGGCCGAGGTCGGCGCCGAGGGCGGCGACGATGTCGTCCTCCCGCTGCGTGAGCAGGCGTTCGATCGCGCCGAGCTGCCGCAGCCGCCACCCGAGGTCGCGGGTGCGGCCCGTCGCGAACGTCCGGCGCAGCCGCTCGACCGTCGCGGCGGCATCGGGCTGGGCCTGCGCAACCGGTACCGACGTGACCACGGCCATCCCC
>NZ_CEVIVD010000007.1:0-1546 GCF_982290655.1 Protofrankia sp. CiP1_Cm_nod3 | reverse complement strand
CACGGCATCCGAACGCGGCGCACCCAGTCGCACCGCACCCAGCCACGCGGCATCCGGCCGTACCGCCGGCCGGACAGTTTGACCGGGTCGTTCCGGGGGGCCGACGAGGACGAACATGAGTGACAGCGCGGACGCGATCAGTCGTATTCAGCGGATCCAGGATCTCCTCAACGGCTCGCCGAACCGGGAAGTCGTCCTTGACGGGCTGTCCGCGGCCACCGGGCGGATCGCGTTACCCCGAGCGCGGCCGGACATTCCGGTCGGCCTCGGCCAGATCCTTGCGGCCCGCAAGTCCCGCTATCGGTTTCACTCCGACCCACCCGACGCGCGGGAACTGTCGTCGCTGTTGCGGTGGGCGTTCGGGCCGCAGCGGACGGTCCGGCTGCCCACCGGCACCGAGCACCGGATGCGCATGGCCCCGTCCGCGGGCGGGCTGCCGTCACTGGCGGTGTACATCCGTCGACCGGCATAGCCGGCCGCTGTCCCCCACCGGCCGGCGGCCTTGACACACGCCGAGGCCAGTCGAATAGAGCACAATAAGCACCCGCATTCCTCGCACCTGGGTCTTCACCAGGGCTCGCCGCCCCCGACTGGGATGATCATACCAAGCCCGCTGGAGACCTGCGACACACTGGATCGCGTTGATCACAACGTCGGCGTCAAGACCGTGTCGAACGCTCAGCTTCTCCCGCACGGCCGGGCTGACGCGGACCACCGCCACCCAGATCGACGTCATACCGGGAGTGTCCTCAAACAGGGCCAGAGCCCCACATCTGGATCCGCCCCGCCTGGAGCTACACCGCCGACAGCGCCTTCCTGCTCGTGTTGACCAGCTCCCCGAGCTCCTGAACGGTGCCGTCAGGTCGGGCCGTAGAAGGGGCCGGATTGCTGGGGCGGGAGTGGGGCGAGTGCCGGGTCGTCGAGGTCGAGGTCCCGCCGGTTCACGGCGCGGCAGCATTCCGGTAGCCGGCGTCCAGGTAGTGCTCGGCGGGGGTGAGACCACGGTCGGCAAGGGTGCGCTGGACAGGCAGGGTGACCTGCACGTCGGGGACGCCCGCCTGGGTGGTGAGAACGTCCGTGATCAGCCGTAACGGCAACGCGGCTCGTCGACGAACACCTCGGCCAGCCGGTCGCGCAGCCGCATCGCCAACGTCCCCCGCGGGAACGCCGCCCGCGCGGCCGCCACGGTCTGTGTCGGGATCTCCGGCAGCCCTCTGGGCTGCAACGACATGCGCTCCACCTCCCGCGGCCCACGACACGACAGGACCACAGAGGCGATCATGCCGCAAACGCGGCCCACCCGAATTAAGCAGCAGAGTCCCTGGCCGGGGCCACGTACCGCTTCCTCGGCCAGCCCGGATGCACAGCCAGACGTCGCCCGCGGCGGCGCCCGCCGTAGAGTGATCGCATGATGACAGGCCGGCTTGCGGCGGTGACGGTCGAGGGGTACACCTCGATCCGCTCGACGCGGGTCCGGCTGGGCGGGCTGAACGTCCTGATCGGCCCGAACGGGGCGGGCAAGAGCAACTTCATCTCCGCGCTGGAA
>NZ_CEVIVD010000006.1:82116-83428 GCF_982290655.1 Protofrankia sp. CiP1_Cm_nod3 | reverse complement strand
GCCGGGCGATGGAACCGACGCCGGCCGGCTGCGTGCGGTCTGGGGCGACGTGCTGCGCGCAACCCGGTCGCGCACCGCACATGCCCTGTTGCAGGAGTACGCATCGGTCGCGGACGTCCGACGTGACGAGGTCGTCCTGGCCTTCTCAGCGCCACCGATCGCCCGGCTGTTCGGCCAGGGCAGCAACGTGGACGTCCTGTGTGCCGCGCTGACCGAGGTCCTCGGCGGCACCTGGCGGATCACCATCGCCGCGGGCGGCGGGCCGTCAGGCGGGCCGCCCGGAGGTGCGGGGCCCTCTGGCGGCGTCGGCCCGTCGGGCGGCGTCGGGGGATCCGGCGGCTGGCCGGGCGCCGCGAACCCGGGCGCGGGGCCAGCCGCCGGCGGCCCCTCCGTCCCGCCAACGGCCTTCGGTCCGTCGACAGCTTTCAGTTCGTCGACAGCCTTCGGCGCGTCGACGGCATCCACTTCACCGACGGCGTCTGCTCCACCGACGGCGTCCGGTGCCGTGGGCCCTCACGTCGCCGCGCCGCCGACGACGCCACGGGGCCAAGCGGCATCCACCGACTGGCCGGCTGTCCGGCCGGTGGGCGACCCATCGGCATCCACGGCCCCGGACACGGTCTCAGGGGCGGTCCCGCAGCAGGCGCCATGGGTGCGGCCAGCTCCGCAACCGGCTCCGAACGCCGTCGCACCGCCACCACCGCCCGGAAAACAGCATCAGCACAGCGCCTCGCCCACTCCCGTGGCTGTTCACGACGACACGAACGAGCCGCACATGCCACCGGCAGGCCTGCCGCCAGCGGGTTCGCCGCCACCGGGGAGCTCGGCGGCAGCAGGTCCGACGACGGGTCCCGCAACGGCCCCGGTGGGTCCGGCAACGCCATCGGCTGCCTCGGCGACCGGTCCGGAGACCGACGACGCGGTCGACGACGAGTGGTTCCCCGCCGACGACCCGTCCGGGCCCGCTGGTTCCTCGCCGGAAAGCCGAAGCCAGCACGACGTGTCTTCCGCGCCCGGGGTGTCGTCCCCCACGTCGGCGAAGCCGGCCTGGGGAGGACAGGAAACCTCAGCCGCCGAACCGCTGTCGGGCGAGGACGCGGCAATGGCCCTGCTACGAACCGGCCTCGGCGCCACCATCATCGAACAGCCCGCAAGGTGACACCCACCGCCCCCGGGTCGAATCCAACCGGCTCACACCATATGATCACTCGCGAATGATGCCACACCGTACGATATTATTCACGGTGCGACACAAAGACCTCAACCAAGGAGTTACCACGATCGTAGGAGGGGATTAGCATATCCATATGAG
>NZ_CEVIVD010000006.1:78916-81977 GCF_982290655.1 Protofrankia sp. CiP1_Cm_nod3 | reverse complement strand
TGTCAAACAGCGGCTCTCGGCCTCCGTGGACGCCGAGTTGCTGGCCGTGGCCCAGGAGGCGGTCGCGCAGGGCCATGCGGAGAGTGTGAGCACCTGGGTGAACGACGCCCTGCGCCTGAAAGCCGACCATGACCGTCGGCTGCGGGCCCTCGACGACTTCCTCGCCGCCTACGAGGCCGAACACGGTGAGATCACCGAGCAGGAAATGCGTGATGCCGCCCGGCAGGCTCGTTCCCGAGCAGTCGTGGTGCGCGGAGCACCAGGCACGGATGCCCCTCCTTCACCTGGCCGTGATCGGGGAGCCGCCTGATGCTTGTGCTGGACGCCGGGGCGTTCCTCGCGGTCGAACGCGGTGACTGGAGCGTGGTGGCCCTGGTCAAGCGGGAACGCCTGGCAGGCCGCCCGCCGGTCACGCATGGGGGTGTGGTCACCCAGGTCTGGCGGGGTGGGCGGGGACGGCAGGCCGGGGTCGCCCACCTGCTCGCCGGCGTCACCGTCACACCGCTCACCGACGCCCTGGGGCGCAGGGCGGGCATGCTGCTGGCCCGCAGCGGCCAGTCGGACGCGATCGACGCGGCCGTGGTGTGCCTGGCGGCCGACGGAGACGACATCCTCACCTCCGACCCAGGTGATCTTCACATGCTCGCCCAGGTCGCCAATATCCACGTGGAACTCATCGCCGTGTAAGAAAGCCGGCAGCCACGATCTCCACCGCTCGAGCAAAGAACCGGCAGGCCGCGTGCGAATACCGATGGGTGCGGTTCCACTGAAGCGAGACCATTGGGTGAGCGATCTTCGGATGCCATGATGGGTTTGATCAATAAAAGGACTCCTTCTCGTTTCCTTAAAACAAATATTGGCTAATCACGGCAGCACATTGCCACATCAACGAACGCGTTCTGATCGACCGCTACCTCTCTGTGATACTGCGTTCGGAGTCGTCTGCCATGGTCCGCCAGGAACTGTGGGCGTTGCTCCTGACCCACCGCGCCATACGCCGAGTCACGACTGCCGCCGACCACGCCGGCTCCGACTGGCTATCGTTTCTGCACACCCTGCAGGTCGTGCGCAACCACTTCTGACAACTCAGCGCCAGGCAGCGCCGTATAGTCACGGAGTGAACCTCAAGGAGTGGGCTACCGCGAACGGAGTCGGGTACTCGACCGCGCGCCAGTGGTTCCTTGAGGGCAAACTGCCGGTTCCGGCCCGGCGGGTCGGCGGGTCGGCGGGTCGGCGGGCTGATCCTTGTGGAGCAGTCCGACCGCCCGGCCGCCGGTGATCTGGCCGTGGTGTATGCCCGGGTGTCGTCCGCCGATCGGAAAGCTGACCTCGACCGGCAGATCGCCCGGGTCGCGACGTGGGCCGGCGAGCGGAACATTCCTGTCGGCCGGGTCGTGACCGAGGTCGGGTCGGCACTGAACGGGGATCGCCGGAAGTTCCTCACACTACTACGCGATCCGGCGGTGACGACCATCATTGTCGAGCACCGTGACCGGTTCGCACGGTTCGGCTCCGAGTACGTCGAAGCCGCTCTTGCCGCCCACGGCCGTAAGCTGCTGGTCGTCGACCCGGACGAGGCCGACGACGACCTCGTCCGCGACATCACCGAGATCCTGACGTCGATGTGCGCCCGGCTCTATGGCCGTCGCGCCGCGGCGAACCGGGCCCGTCGCGCGGTCGCCGCCGCGACCGAGGCGGCCGAGTGAGGACCTTGCAGGCGTACCGGTTCGCTCTCGATCCGAATGAGGTCCAGTTCGCGGGGCTGTCTCGGCATGCGGGGGCGTCCCGGTTCGCCTTCAACTGGGGGCTGGCCCGGGTGAAGGCGGCGCTCGCCCAGCGCGACGCCGAGCAGTCCTATGGCTTGACCGGGGACCTGCTCACCCCGGTGCCGTGGACGCTCCCGGCGCTGCGGCTGGTCTGGAACGCCGCCAAACACGAGGCCGCTCCATGGTGGGCCGCGTACTCGAAGGAGGCGTACGCGGCCGGGCTCGACCAGCTTGCCCGCGGATTGAAGAACTTCACCGACTCCCGGAAAGGAAAGCGGAAGGGTAGCCGGGTCGGTTTTCCCCGGTTCAAGAAGCGTGGGAAGGCACGCGACAGCTTCCGGTACACCACGGGCGCCTATGGGCCGGCCGGGGATCGGCGGGTGAAGCTGCCCCGGATCGGCCGGGTGAAGGTCCACGAGCCCCTGACGGCGCTCACCGACCGGTTGGCTGACGGGCCGGGCCCGGCTGCTGGGCGCGACCGTGTCGAGGGCCGCGGGCCGCTGGTTCGTGTCGTTCACCGTCGAGGTGGAGCGCGAGGTCCCCGCCGGCCCGTCCGCGCGGCAGTGTGCGATCGGGCCGGTCGGTGTGGACCTCGGCGTGAAGCACTTGGCCGTTCTCTCCACGGGAGAGACGATCCCGAACCCGAAGCATCTGGCCGCCTCTCTGCGCCGGCTGCGGACGGCATCGCGTGCGTACTCCCGCTCGAAGCCTGGTAGCGCCGCCAGGCGTGCGCGGGCCGCCCGCCTGGCGAAGATCCACGCCCAGGTTGCCAACCAGCGCCGGGACGGGCTGCACAAGCTCACCACCCGACTCGCGACGGCCCACAACGTGATCGTCGTTGAGGATCTGCACGTCGCCGGGATGGTGCGTAACCGGCGGCTGGCCCGCGCGGTATCGGATACCGGCATGGCCGAGGTCCGCCGCCAGCTCGCCTACAAGACCAGCTGGTACGGCTCGGCGCTGCACGTGGCGGACCGCTGGTACCCGTCGAGCAAGACCTGTTCCGGCTGCGGCGGGCGAAACCCAAGCCTGACCCTGTCGGACCGCACCTTCACCTGCCCGTCCTGCGGGCTAGTGATCGACCGCGACCTGAACGCCGCGGTCAACCTGCGTGACCTCGTCGCCGGCAGTGCGTCGGAGACGGTAAACGCCCGTGGAGCCGACCATAAGACCCGCGTGAGCGGGCAGGTGGCTATGAAGCGGGAACCCGGCTCGGCTCCGGCCGGTCAGACCGGGAGCGCCGCCCCGCAAGGGGCGGCGGCGTGAAGGCGTGCCATCTGACGCTCTCATGCAAC
>NZ_CEVIVD010000006.1:76980-78298 GCF_982290655.1 Protofrankia sp. CiP1_Cm_nod3 | reverse complement strand
GGACGTAGGCTCGTGGCATGTCGAACCCGCAGATACCGCCGGGCGCCGGGCCGGGCATCGGTCAGCTTCTTCAGCAGGCCCAGCGGATGCAGGCCGAGTTGCTGACCGCCCAGCAGGACCTTGCCGACGCCAGGGTCGACGGCACCGCCGGCGGCGGCCTGGTGAGGGCCACGGTGACCGGTGGGGGTGAGCTGGTCGATCTCGTCATCGATCCCGCCGCGGTGGATCCGTCCGACACCGAGACGCTCGCCGACCTCGTCCTCGCGGCGGTCCGGGACGCCGCCGACAACGCGCGCAGACGTGCCTCCGAGCGGATGGGCCAGGTCACCGGCGGGCTCGGTGACATCCTCGGCGGGTTCGGCGGCCCCGGTGGTATCGGGAGTCCTGGCGGTATCGGGGGTCCTGGCGGCATCGGTGGTCCCGGCGGAGTCGGCGGTGGCCCGGCGGGTCTGCCGGGCGGGTCAGGCCCGGGGTCGATACCTCCCGGCCTGGGATGACAGGCGCGCGATGAACGACTCGCAGGCGGGCGGGCAGGTGCCGCCTGGACACGTGCCGGCCAGGCCCGCCGGAAGAACGCCCGCCGGAAGAACAGCCGTCAGAATGGCGATGGCCGGAACGCCCGGCTCCGGCACAACGGGCTCCGGCACAACGGGCCCCACGACAACCGGCTCCACAACAGCGGGCCCCACAACAGCGCTCCGCGGGACGGGTCGGTGACGATGTACGAGGGGATCGTCCAGGATCTGATCGACGAACTCGGCCGGCTGCCGGGCATCGGCCCGAAAAGCGCGCAGCGGATCGCCTTCCACCTGCTTTCCGCCGACCCGGTGGACGTGCGGCGGCTGGCGGCCACACTGAACGAGATCAAGGACAAGGTCCGCTTCTGCCGGACGTGCTTCAACGTCGCGCAGGCGGAGCTGTGCCGGATCTGCGCCGACCACCGCCGCGATCCGGCGCAGATCTGTGTTGTCGAGGAGCCGAAGGACGTCGTCGCCGTCGAACGGACCCGGGAGTTCCGCGGGCGCTACCACGTTCTCGGCGGAGCGATCAATCCGATCGGCGGGGTCGGCCCGGACGATCTGCACATCCGGGAGCTGATCGCCCGGCTCGCCGACGGAACGGTGACCGAGCTGATTCTCGCGACCGATCCGAACACCGAGGGCGAGGTCACCGCCTCCTATCTGGCCCGCCAGATCGCCCCCATGGGCCTGAAGGTCACCCGGCTGGCCAGCGGCCTGCCCATGGGCGGGGATCTGGAATGGGCGGACGAGGTGACCCTCGGCCGCGCCTTTGAAGGCCGCCGCGTCGTCGTCTAGTC
>NZ_CEVIVD010000006.1:75818-76550 GCF_982290655.1 Protofrankia sp. CiP1_Cm_nod3 | reverse complement strand
AAGGCCGGATCCCCGTACGAACCCGTCAGTTCCCCGAACGGACGGTGGCCGGAGCCGGCGGTGTGATCCTCCTCAGTACACGCATGTCGCCAGATACCCGTGACCGGTGCATACGTTGTTCTGGCCGGACAACGTGACCACCGGAAACCGTCACGGAACCCATGAAGGTCAGGAGTACACGACCAATGATCATAAGTGCGCACGTGGGCGCCGGAGCGCTGATCGGCACCGCACTGCGTCGGCCTCTTCCCGCATTTGCCGCCGGGTTCGTCTCCCACCTCGCCATGGACATGGTGCCGCACTGGGGAGCCGGCCCGGGGCGGAGCTGGGTTCCGGTGGCCCGCCGCGACGGCGTGGCCGGGCTGGCCGCCATGGGCATCCTGACCGCGGCCGCGCCGCCGGGGCGCCGGCTCGCGCTCCTGGCGGCCATGAGCGGGGCCTGTCTGCCCGACACCGACAAGATCGGCATCTACTTCGTCGGACGCAGCCCGTGGCCGCGCGGCTTCGACCGCTTCCACGGGCGCATCCAGCGGGAGTCCACCGACCTGCTGCCCCGGGACGTTCTTGTCGCCGCCGCGCTCAGCACGGCCGCCGGCGGGCTGCTGCACCTGCTGGGCCGGAGGCGGGGGCCGAGCCCGAACCGGCTGGTACGGCCGTGAGGCCCGACGGGCTCCCGTTCCCCGTGCGGCGGCCTGCCCCAGGCGGCCCTCGCCCTGGGCCCGGTCCTCAGAG
>NZ_CEVIVD010000006.1:49186-75793 GCF_982290655.1 Protofrankia sp. CiP1_Cm_nod3 | reverse complement strand
AGCGGCCTTCGCCCCGGGCCCGGGCATTCTCCCGTTCCGGACAATTCACGTGTCCCGCTGGCCGCCCCGCCGCTGCTGGCATGCTGAAAACACTGAAACAAAAACACTGAAAACAAAGGAATCCGGCGATGGGTCGATACGGGGAGCAGCTGTGGTCCCCGGATCCGGCCGCGCCGCCGCGTGGGCGCCGGGTGGGCGTGTACCGCCCCTACTGCCCCGACCCGCTCGCCGCCAGCCCGCCGGCTCTCCCGCGGGATCTGCTCTCCCGGGCCACCGCCATCGAGGCCAGTATCCGTGCGCTGCGCGGCACGGCCACGGTGAGCCTGGAGCGGGCGGCCGGCTTCCTGCTCCGCTCGGAGGCCATCGGATCGGCCCGGATGGAGGGCATCCGGGTCGCCCCACAGCAGGTCGCGCTGGCGGAGTTCGCCGCCACGGCCACCCCGGACACCACCATCGAGGGTTTCAGCACCAGCGCCCGCGGGGTCGCCCACACCATCGCCGCGCTCCGCCAGGCGGTCACCGACGCCGCCCAGGCCAGGACGATCACAGTGGACGGCATCGTCGGCCTGCAACGCACCCTGCTGCCGGAGCAGCCTGGCACCGGCCCGCGGACCGTGCAGACCTGGCTGGGCGGAAGCGAGTGGAACCCGCTCGACGCCGCCTTCGTGCCGCCGCCCGCGTCCGCCGTCGACGGGCTGCTGGCCGACCTTGCCGCGTACGCGTCCGAAGGCGGGCACCCGTCCCTGGTCCAGGCCGGGCTCGTCCACGCGCAGTTCGAGACGATCCAGCCGTTCGCCGACGGCAACGGACGGGTCGGGCGTGTGCTCATCCACGCGCTGCTGGCCCGGCGGGGGCTGCTCGGCCCGGCCGTGCTGCCGGTCAGCCTCGTCTTCATGACCCGGCCGGACGAGTACGTGGCGGCGCTGACCGCCTTCTGCCACAACGGCCCGCCGGACAGCGCGGCCGCCCGCGCGGCGGTCGGCCAGTGGCTCACCTTCTTCCTGGACGCCACGGCCGCCGCCGTCGAGGAGACCCGCAGGTTCACCGTGGAACTGGCCGCGCTGCGCCGCTCCTGGGACGTCCGGCTGTCTGCTTTCCGCAACCGGACGACCGCGTTCCGGAACAGGCCGTGGGAGCCGTCCATGTCCGACCAGCTGTTGGCAACGCTGCCCGAATCCCCGGTGCTCACGGAGGTGAGCGCGGCACATCGGCTGGGCGTCCCGCCGCGGACGGCCCGGGCGACGGCCGAAGAGCTTGTCGCGGCCGGCATCCTGCGCCGCCGGCAGATCGGCCGCGGCACCATCGGCTACCTCAACCGGGAGGTATCCGACCTGTTCAGCGCCGCCGAACGCCGGCTCGTCGCGTCCAGAAAACGCTCCTGACCGGACGGCCGCCATGCGCCAGCCGGACGGACACGCTCAGCCGGACGGGACGCTCAGCCGGCCGCCACGCTCAGCCGGCCGCCACGCTCAGCCGGCCGCCACGCTCAGCCGGCCGCCACGCTCAGGTGGACGGGAACAGCACCGCGGCGCCGTTGACCCGGTCCGCGGCCAGGTCGACGAGGGCGTCGTCCGCGCGGTCGAGCGGGTACGGCGTGATCGTGACCGCCAGGTGGTGCCGGCCGGCGATCTCCAGGAACTCGCGGCCGTCCGCCCGGGTGTTCGCGGTCGTGCTGCGCACGGAGCGTTCCTGGAACAGATGCCGCTGGTAGTTCAGCGCCGGCACGTCGGAGAGATGGATACCGGCGATCGACAGCGTCCCGCCCCGGTCGAGGGCACGCAGCGCGACCGGCACCAGATCGCCGACCGGAGCGAAGAGGACCGCGGCGTCCAACGGCTCCGGCGCAGCCTCATAGGCACCGGACGCCGACGACGCGCCGAGTGAGAGCGCGAGCCGGCGGGCCGCCTCGGAACGGGTCATGACGTGCACCCGCGCTCCCTCCGCCAGCGCCACCTGCGCGGCCAGGTGGGCGGACGCGCCGAAACCGTAGATCCCCAGCCGGCCGCCGGGCGGCAGCTCCGCCCGGCGCAGCGCCCGGAAGCCGACGATGCCCGCGCACAGCAACGGCGCCAGCTCCCCGTCGGAATAGCCCGCCGGCAGTTGGTAGGCGTAGTCGGCGCGGACGACGGCGTACTCGGCGTAGCCGCCGTCGGCGTCCCAGCCGGTGTAGCGGGACGCCGGGCACAGGTTCTCCGCGCCGCGCCGGCAGTAGCCGCAAGCGCCGTCGGTCTCCCGCAGCCAGGCGATGCCGAGGCGGTCACCGACAGCGGCCCCGACGACGTCGCCGCCGACCGCGTCGACGTAGCCGACGACCTCGTGCCCGGGGATGGTGCCGGGCCGGCGCGGCGGCAGGTCGCCCTCGGCGAGATGCAGGTCGGTGCGGCAGACACCGCAGGCCGCGACCCGCAGCCGGACCTCACCGGCGGCCGGCTCGGGTACCGGGACGGCCGCCCGGCGCAGCGGCCGGGCCGCCGCCGGAGCCGGTGCGCCGACCTGCCAACCGATCATCGTCGGTGCCATGCCCCCGATGTTCCCAGCTCCGGCCGGCACCTACCGGGCCCCGGCGACCCGGGCCCCGGCGACGCGGCCCGCCGGCCGCCGAGCGACAGGGCCCGGGGGTCGAGCCCGTCACGCACCGTCGCTCTCGGACGGCGACGCCCTCAGACGTTGACGCCGTGGTCGCGGGCGAGGCCGCTGAGGTCGTTGTGGCCCTGGCCGACCGCGCGGAACTTCCATTCGGCACCGTTCCGGTAAACCTCACCGAAGATGACGACCGTCTCGGTGGAATAATCCTCGGACAGGTCGTAACGGACCAGTTCGATGCCGGTCTGGTCGACGACGCGGATGTAGGCGTTGCGTACCTGGCCGAAGTTCTGCTGCCGGTCCTGCGCGCCGTAAATCGACACCGGGATGACAATCTTGTCGATCTCGGCCGGCACCTGGCCGAGGGTGATGACGATCGACTCGTCGTCCCCCTCCCCCGCGCCGGTGAGGTTGTCGCCGGTGAGCTGGATGGCGCTCTCCGGGGACTTCAGATTGTTGAAGAAGATGAAGTACTGGTCGCTGAGGACCTTGCCGTCGGCCTTCACACCGATGGCGGAGGCGTCCAGGTCAAAGTCGGTTCCGGTGGTGGTGCGGGCGTCCCATCCGAGCCCGACGGTGAGCGCGGTGAGCTGGGGCGTGCCCGCCTCGGCCGCCTGCTTGGTGAGGCTGACGTTGCCACCCTTGGCAAGGCTGATGGCCATGTGCAGTCATCCCTTCCGATCGGGGCCCGTCTGCTGGCGGGCCGCCCCGACCGATGTCCGACAATGGATTCCAGAAGAACCCTCGCACACAGGTGGTCACCCGCCCACCCCAGGTCGGGCTTTGTACATGGCGGGGCATGCCGGCGGCGTGGCCCGTCGACGGCCGCAGCTCTTCCCGCGTCCCGGCCCCGGCGGGCCAAAAGCGGCGCAATCGCGCTTTCACCCCCGGCGAAGCGGCACTCGGGACCGGCGTGTCCCCGAGCGACGGGACGGGCCGCCGTGGGTCCCAAGTAACCTGGGACCCATGGCGCTCGTCGTGGCGAAGTTCGGTGGCTCCTCCGTGGCGGACGCCGACCGGATCAAACGGGTCGCCGAACGGATCGTGGCCCAGCGCCGCCGCGGCGACGACGTGGTCGTGGTGGTGAGCGCGATGGGTGACACCACCGACGACCTGCTCGACCTCGCCGAGCAGGTCGCCCCGCTCCCCCCGGCCCGCGAGCTCGACATGCTGCTCACCGCCGGTGAGCGCATCGCCATGGCGCTGCTGGCCATGGCCATCTCGAACCTGGGCGCCGAGGCCCGTTCCTTCACCGGCTCCCAGGCCGGGGTGATCACCGACTCGGTGCACGGCCGGGCCCGCATCATCGACGTCACCCCGGGGCGCATCCGAAGCGCCCTGGACGAGGGCGCCATCGCGATCGTCGCCGGCTTCCAGGGCGTCAGCCAGGACACCAAGGACGTGACGACGCTCGGCCGCGGCGGTTCGGACACGACCGCCGTCGCGCTCGCGGCCGCCCTGGGCGCCGACTTCTGCGAGATCTACACCGACGTGGACGGCGTCTTCACCGCCGACCCGCGGATCGTGCCGGACGCCCGCCGCATCGAACGCATCTCCTACGAGGAGATGATGGAGATGGCGGCCTGCGGGGCCAAGGTGCTCATGCTTCGGTGCGTCGAGTACGCGCGCCGCTACACCGTCCCCGTGCACGTCCGCTCGTCGTTCTCGTTGCGGCCGGGGACATGGGTCACCGAGATTGCGGAGGCAGAGCTGGTGGAACAGGCCATCATCCGGGGAGTCGCGCACGACAAGGGGGAGGCGAAGGTGACCGTGGTCGGCTGCCCGGACAAGCCCGGGGTCGCCGCCGCGGTGTTCCGGGCGGTCGCCGACGCCGACGTCAACCTCGACATGATCGTCCAGGTCGGGTCGGTCGCCGGCAGCGGCCGGACCGACATCTCCTTCACCCTGCCGAAAACCGACGGCCGTAACGCTCTGAACGCGCTGGAGAAGGTCCGTACGGAGATCGGGTTCGAACGGACCCTGTACGACGACCACATCGGCAAGCTCTCCCTGGTCGGCGCGGGGATGAAGTCGCATCCGGGGGTGTCGGCCCGGTTCTTCGGGGCGCTGGCCGACGCCGGGGTCAACGTGGAGATCATTTCTACCTCGGAGATCCGGATCTCGGTGGTCATCCGGGACACCGACCTGCCGGTCGCGGTGCGGGCCGTCCACGGCGCGTTCGGGCTCGGCGACCCCGACGGCCAGGCCGTCGTCTACGCGGGAACCGGCCGATGACCGGCGGGGCGCGCGAGACGGCGACGGCGACCACGGCGGCGGTGCCGGCGCGTCCGCTGCCGGCCGCTCCGGCGGGTGCTGTGAACGCGGGCACGGGCGCGGGCCGGCGGCCGACACTGGCGGTGGTCGGGGCGACCGGCGCCGTGGGCACGGTGATGCTGTCGCTGCTGGACGAACGTCCCGACATCTGGGGCGAGATCCGCCTGATCGCCTCGGCCCGGTCCGCCGGGCGGCGGCTGCGGGTCCGCGGCGAGGACGTCGAGGTGCTCGCGCTCACGCCGGAGGCCTTCGACGGTGTCGACATCGCCATGTTCGACGTACCGGACGAGATCTCGGCGCGGTGGGCGCCGGTCGCCGCCGCTCGCGGGGCGGTCGCGGTCGACAACTCGGGGGCGTTCCGGATGGACCCGGACGTTCCCCTCGTCGTGCCCGAGGTGAACGCGGACGCGGTCGCCGACCGGCCGCGCGGGATCATCGCCAACCCGAACTGCACGACGCTGTCGATGATCGTCGCGCTTGGCGCGCTGCACCGCGCCTTCGGCCTGCGGTCCCTGGTCGCGACGTCCTACCAGGCGGCCAGCGGGGCCGGCCAGGCCGGTGTGGACACCCTCTACGCCCAGCTTGCCGCGGTCGCGGGCGACCGTGACCTCGGCCGGAGCGCGGGTGACGTCCGCAAGGCGGTCGGCGCGGACGGGCTCGGCCCGTTCCCGGCCCCGCTCGCGCTCAACGTCGTGCCGTGGGCCGGTTCGCTGAAGGACGGCGGCTGGTCGTCCGAGGAAACGAAGATCCGCAACGAGTCCCGGAAGATCCTGGGGCTTCCCGGGCTGAAGGTGTCCGCGACCTGCGTGCGGGTACCCGTTGTCACGACTCACGCGGTAGCCGTGCACGCGTGGTTCTCACAGCCGGTCACGGCGGATGCCGCACGGGCCGTGCTGCGCGCGGCGCCGGGCGTGGCCGTGCTGGACGATCCGGCGGCTGGTGAGTTCCCCACCCCGGCGGACGTCGTCGGTACCGACCCGACCTGGGTCGGCCGGGTCCGGCAGTCCCCCGACGACCCGCACGAGCTGGCCCTGTTCGTCTGTGGTGACAACCTGCGCAAGGGCGCGGCGCTCAACACCCTCCAGATCGCCGAACTGCTGGTGTCCCACGACCGGCTGGAGCGGTAGGCGGGCCGACCAGCGGGCCGGGGCCGACGGGACGACGCCAGGCCGGATCGACATGCCGCGGAAGATTCAGCCGTGACGCCGCCGGCAACACGGCCGGCGGTGAAAACCGGGGAATCCGCCGCTGTCGGCCGTCTGGAGAACGCTGTATTTCACTCGATGTGACGCAGTCCGGCCGGATGTGATTCCGGTCACGGGACGACGGAAACACCCGACAGAGCCGGACAGTTAACACGACCGGTTCCGAAAAACAGAATCGCGGCACCGTTCGGTGCACCGGACACGCCGTTGGGACGACGCTATCAGGGCGAAGATGTTTCCCTGGCGCACGCCCACGACAAAAGATGAACAAACATTCTGGCCGGTACCGGCGCCAGCGGACGATCCAGATGAGACCAGGTATAGCGGACATCACCCGCGGCCCGTGGGTACGCAGCCGGGATCCGAGCGGGCAGCCAACCACCACCGCCTGGCGAGCGCGGAACAGGAAAGCGCGCGGAACAGGAAAGCACGCGGAACACAGAGAGCGAACCGACGGCGCGGCTCATGATGATTGGTGGCGATTCACCGAGCCCCAAGCCAGTTACACGCACCAACAAGAAACGAGGGCCCGCCCCTGACAGCAGATGGCGGGCCCTCGCCCTATGACTGTGGAAAATACCTCGGAGTTACGTCCCTACGTGGCTCAGACGACGACACGAACGGCGTCAGCCTGCGGACCCTTCTGCCCTTGGGTCACTTGGAACTCGACCCGCTGCCCCTCTTCCAGGCTCTTGTAGCCTTCCATGTCAATCGCACTGTAGTGGACGAAGACGTCCGAACCGCCACCGTCCACGGAGATGAAGCCGAAGCCCTTCTCCGAGTTGAACCACTTCACCGTGCCCTGAGCCACGTGCCGTTCTCCCTGCTGGTGCAGTCAGGACCCACACCGCGCGGGCCCCGGACCGTCTGCCGCGGAAGAATTCTGCTTCTCCCGCGTCAGCGTTCGCCGTCGCCGCCCCTTGTAGGCGTCAACCGCCGAACTTGGCCATGGAAGACGCTACACGGCTACCGGCCATGGCGGGAGCCCTCCGGGCAAGGAAGTCCACTACATACCTCACGCACCGGGTGATGCCACAACATCCCAGGTAACCCACCGCAACCCCCGGCCAGGGAGCCGGGCGGCCCGGTGAAGTCCCCCACATCCGCGTGGGCGCCCCAGCCGCGAGGCGCGTACGCCCCGGGCCACGGGAGCAGCCGGAACGGGCATGGTTCCAGCCTCCACACCCGGCGTACACGTCCCAGCCGCAGGCGGACGCGGAACGGGCACGCCGCCCGCTCGCACCCGCGGGGACAGAAGCGGCTCGTACCGGGTGAAGCGAAGTCAGGGCGACGCGCCGGACGAACTGTCGGTGCCGGGCTCTAGGGTTTGGACGTGGCAACCCCGACCCCCGAGACGGCCCGCGCCCCCGACGTCACCGGCAGGTCCGGGACGGCCGGCGGCCCGTCGTCGGGCGGGGCCGCGCTCCCGGCCGCCCGGGAAGCGACCAGCGCCACAGATTCGATCACTCACCGTAAGATTCGCGGCGCCTTCTTCACGCCAGCCGCGCTATGTGATCATATTGTCACCTGGGCGCTCCGCGACCGGGATGACAGCGTCCTCGAGCCTGCCTGCGGTGAGGCGGTGTTCCTGCTGGCGGCCGCCCGCCGGCTGCGGGCTCTCGACGGCGTCGCCGGCCAGCGGCCCGACAGCCATCCAGGCCATCAGCCCGGCAGCCGCCCCGGCGATCACGTCGGCGATCACGTCTGCGACGACGACCACGACGGCCGGTCCCGTGGCGGCGGCCATGCCGGCGACCGCGGCGACAAGAGCAGCTATGGCGACAAGAACAGCTACGGCGGCGAGGCTGTCCAGCCCCGCGGCGGCCGCCAGGGCGGCCTGCCGCACCGCGCCCAGCTGCGCGGGATCGAGCTGCACGCGCCGACCGCAGCCGCGGCCGCCCTGGCCGTGACGTCGAGCGGCGAGCAGGCCGAGATCACCGTCGCCGACTTCTTCGCCGTGCCGGCACGGCCCGACTTCGACGCCGTCGTGGGCAACCCGCCGTACGTGCGATACCAGAAGTTCCACGGTGAGGCTCGCGGGCGTGCCCAGGCCGCGGCCGGGCAGGCCGGTGTCCGCCTGACCAGCCTGGCCAGCTCGTGGGCCGCGTTCACCGTGCACGCGGCCCGGTTCCTGCGCCCGGCCGGACGTCTCGGCCTGGTGCTCCCGGCCGAGCTGCTGGCGGTGAACTACGCCGCGCCCGTCCGGCAGTTCCTGCTGGAACGCTTCCGGCACGTCCAGCTCGTGCTGTTCACCGAACGGGTCTTCCCCGGGGTGCAGGAGGAGGTCCTGCTGCTGCTCGCGGAGGGCACCGGGCCGGCCGGCCGCTTCGACGTCCACCAGGTGCGCGACCTGGCCGAACTCGCCGCCACCGGGGCCGGGCACACCGCGGGCCCGCCCGGCGGCACGGCACCGGGCGCGGGAGGCCCGCTCGACGGGGGGCAGCCCACTAAGCGGGCCACGGAACGGGCCACCGGCCCGACCGGCGGCGTGCCGCCCCAGTGGGCCCCAGGCCCGGCCGCGGCCACGTCCCCGGCCGCGGCCAGGCCCATGGACGTGCGACGGACGGCGGCGCTGGGTCAGCCCGCGCTCCTGGTACCGGCCGCGGCTGGTGCCCCGGCGGCGGACGGGCCACCAACGGCTACCAGGCCCAGCGCGGCGGGCGGGCCCCCGGCAACAATCACACCTCCGGCGGTCGTCACGACCACGGCGGCGATCGTGCACCCGGCGGCGGATGTGGGCGTACCGACGCCCGAGCCCCAGGCCTCCTGGATGCCCGCGCTGATCAGCGCCGCCGCCCGGCGGGCCATGCTCGAGCTCACCATCGCCGGTCTCTTCGGGACGCTGGCGACCTGGGGCCGCACGACGCTCGGCGCGGTGACGGGCAACAACCGCTACTTCGCCCTCAGCCAGGAGCGGGCGGACGCGCTCGGCCTCGACGACGAGCTCGTCCCGATCTCGCCGCCAGGCTCCCGGCACCTGCGGGCCCTCGCGCTACGGACCAGCGACTGGCAGCGGCTGACCGACACCGGCCTGGCGACCCTGCTGTTCCGGCCGGGGCCGCGGCCGTCCCCGGCGGCCCGCGCCTACATCGCGGCGGGCGAACGCTCCGAGGTCGACCTGGCGTACAAGTGCCGGATCCGCAGCCCCTGGTGGCAGGTCCCCCTCCCGGCCGCACCGGCGGACCTGCTGCTGACCTACATGAACGCGGACACCCCGCAGCTGGCGACCAACCGGGCCGGGGTGGCGCACCTGAACTCCGTCCACGGGGTCGTCCTCGTCCCCGAGCACCGGCGCACCGGGCGGGACCTGCTGCCGCTGGCCGCGCTGAACTCCGTGACGATGCTCGCCGCCGAGACGGTCGGGCGCGCCTACGGCGGCGGCATGCTGAAACTCGAGCCGCGGGAGGCGGCCCGGCTGCTGGTCCCCGCCCCGGAGCTGGTCGAACGGCTGCGTCCACAGCTGTCCGCGGCCCGCCGCGGCGTGCTGCGCGCGCTGGCTGCGGGACGGCTCGCCGACGCGGTGGCAGGCGTGGACGAGCTGCTGCTCGCCGGCGGGGCCGGGCTGGACGCCGCCGCCATCGAACAGATCGTAACTGCCCGCCACACCCTGTGGTCCCGCCGCCATGCCCGCGCACGTGCGGGCATAGGCCGTGCGGGCATGGGCCGTGCGGACCCAGGCCATGCGGGCATGGGCCACCCGGACCCAGACCACCCGGACCCAGGCCACGCGGACGCGGAACGCGCCGCCCCGGAACGCCCGCTCTCGCGGCGCCCGGACCCGGGCCGTGCGGGCCCGCGACGCTCGGGCAGCGGGCCCGGGTGAGCCGCCGCCCGGACAAGCTCGTCGCCTACGAGCCGGTGCTCGCCCGCCATCCTCCGACGGATCCATGGCGGCACATCGCCGGCGCGCCGCCGTGCTACGCACCCGACTACGACCTGCTCGGCGAGCTGCTGACCCAGCCGGTGCGCGGCGGCGAGACGTCCGAGAGCGGCGCGTTCGCCAAGGGGATCGACGCCTGGATCGCCCACGAGCTGCGCCGCGCCGGGTTCGGTGCCGACGAGGTCTGGCCGCGAGCCACCCAGCCGAGGGTGCTGCCGCGTGACGTGGCCGTGCTGCTCGACAAGCTGCCGAAGGCGCTGGCCGACGAGGTGCGCGCCCGGGTGGGCGCGATGCCGGCGGTGACCCCGGCGGACGCGGTGATCCTCGGGCGCGCCTACGACAAGCAGGTCGACGTCGTGATCTCCCGCTGGGAGCGCGGCCCCGAGCTCCTGATCAGTACGAAGGCACAGGTCTCGTCGTTCGGGAAGAACCTGCCGAACCGTTTCGAGGAGGCCTACGGGGACGCCGGGAACCTGCGGGGACGCTACCCGCTGGCCGCGGTCGGCTTCCTGTTCGTGCAGCGCTCGACGATCCTCGACACCGAACCGGACGCTTTCGAGCGGACCATCGACATGATCCGCAAGCTGCGCGCGGGCGTGGGCGCGCCGGGCGGCGTGGGCGCCGACAGCGGCGGCTACACCGCGACGGCCCTCGTCCTCGTCGAGTGGGATGACATCGCCACCGGCCCGCCCGACGGCACGAACGCCAGTCCGCCCGCCAGCCCGGAGACCGCCCCGGCCGGTGGTGCGAGCGCCGCTCCCCTGGCCGGTGGTGCGAGCGCCGCTCCGGACGCCGCCCGCGCCGGTGCTCCGGGCGCTGAGGCGGCCGGCGGCGGGCCGGCCCCGCCGGCGGGTGCGCGGGTGCGGGTGCGCCACGACGTCGTGCCCGCGGACGTGGCCGCGCCGCAGTTCTTCACCGCGCTGATCCGGCACGTCACCGCCGTGACCCCGGTTGTCCACCACGTCCGCGTCCGGGAGCTGCTGGAACGCCGTAACCTGCCGGTCTCCGAGGCGGACGCCGACGCGCTGGCCGCCGAGGCGAACACGGCCACGGGCACCGGCCCGGCGGCGAGGCCGACCGAGCCGGCCGGCCCGCTCATGATCGACGTAACGCTCTTTCCCGATCTCTAGGGATCTCCAGGCGCGATCTCCAGGACGACCCCGGGTGATCCGTCCCAGGATCACGTATGCAAATCTTGCTCTCAGTAAGCAGAACGCATGTCAACCGGATAATCATGACACCATCAAGAGCGCGACGGCCGCCTCCCCGGATGCTTTCATGCTTGTGCAAGCGTTCGCGTGCAAGCGTTCCGCAAGCGTTCAAGGCCCGCAGTCAGTCGCCGGAACACCACAGTCAGCCACCAAGCATCGGGTGGCACCTCCCAACCGGGTGGCGATACCGACCGGACGGTGACAACAGCCGGCCAGCGACGACGGTTGGCGAGGCCGGTCGCCCTGAGTCCCGATCTCGCATGGGGGTAGGTAGTGACAGTGACCCTTCCCACGACACCGTTCGGCACGACCGGCATGAACATCACCCGGGTCGGCTTCGGGGCCTGGGCGGTCGGAGGCACCGGCTACGCCTTCGGGTGGGGCGCCCAGGACGACGAGGAGTCCGTGGCCGCCATCCGGCACGCGGCCGCCTCCGGGGTGAACTGGATCGACACCGCGGCCGGCTACGGCCTCGGGCACTCCGAGGAGATCGTGGCCCGCGCCCTGGCCGGCATCCCCGCGGCGGACCGTCCGTACGTGTTCACCAAGTGCGGGCTGATCTGGGACGCTTCGGCGCCCGGCGGTGGCGCCTTCGCCCAGGTGGGCGCCGCCGACTCGATCCGGCGGGAGGTCGACGCGTCCCTGCGCCGGCTCAATGTCGAGCGGATCGACCTCTACCAGCTGCACTGGCCGCCGCAGGACGGCACACCGGTCGAGGACGCCGTCGCGACACTGCACGAGCTGCGCGCGGCCGGGAAGATCCGCTCGGTGGGCGTGTCCAACTTCGACGTCGACCTGCTCGAACGGGTCGCGTCGGTGGGTGGCGTGGAGGCCCTGCAGCCACCGTTCTCCGCGATCAGGCGGGAGGCCGCCGCGGAAATCCTGCCGTACTGCGCCAAGCGCGACATCGGCGTCATCGTCTACAGCCCGATGCAGGCGGGCCTCCTCACCGGCGCCTGGTCCGCCCAGCGTTCGGCCACCCTGCCGGCCGACGACTGGCGGCGCCGGTCGCCTGACTTCACCGGTGAGCCGCTGCATCGCAACCTGGCCCTCGCCGACGTGCTGCGCGGCGTTGCGAAGCGGCACGGGGTCAGCGTCGCCGCGGCCGCCGTCGCCTGGGCCCTCGCCTTCGACGGGGTGACCGGCGCCATCGTCGGCGCGCGCCGCCCGTCCCAGGTCGACGGCTGGATCGCGGCCGCCACCCTCACCCTGACCGCGGACGATCTCGACGACATCGAGCTGGGTATCGACCGCCTCGGCGTCGGCTCCGGGCCGTCCCGTCCGATGTGGTGACAACCGATGTGATGACGGGCATCGGCTGAAATTCTCCGGGCACCGGGAGAAGCGGATCCGGCCGATGACGGAAACGGGCCCGGTGGGCCGTCGGACGGCCCACCGGGCCCGCCGGATCATCCGCTGGCAACAGCATCCGCTGGCAACAGGATGTGGCTCGGCGCGGGCCGGCGCGCGGCGTCCGGATGAATCGCCGCCCGGACCGCTGAGGAAGGCCGGATCGGCTCCGGCGAGGCTCAGATCCCAATGGGCCCGATGGCAATACGGGATGATCGCAGTGAAGTCACCATGAACGGGTGCCCTCCCGCAGCCAGCCGCCACGCCGACCGAGCCCTCTGCCGCGATGACCCCGGACAGCGCGGCCCCCGGCAACGCGGCCCCCGGCAACGCGATCCCCGGCAACGCGGCCTCTGACAGCGCGGCTCCTGGCAGCAGGATCACGGGCGAGGTGGCCCCTGGCAAGGCGCTTCCCGGCGAGGCCGCCCCCGGCGAGGCGCTCCCCGATGAGCTGATCTCCGGCAAGGCCGCCTCCGGCGAGCTGATCCCCGGCGAGATGGTCCTGGCCTCGGATGCCGCGACGGACGACGGCGTCCGGCGGGAGGCCCGCCAGGAGGCGCGGCAGCGGGAGCTTGGCAGGTTCCTCCAGGCCCACCGCGAGCGGGTGCCCGGCCTGCCGCGGGAACAGGTGGCGGCGGCGTCCGGCCTGCAGCTCGTCTGGTACACCTGGCTCGAGCAGGGACGGGTCCAGGCGTCCGAAGAGGTCGTCGAAGCGGTCGCGCGGACGCTGCGGCTGGACGCCGACGCCCGGCGGCACGCCCTGGCGCTGCTGGGGACGTCCGCGCGGACGTCCCCGCCGCCGCACCAGCCGCCGCGGCGGACGCGACAGCCACCCCAGTCGCAGCGGACGCGGGCTGCCGTCCGCCTGCTGCGTCCCGTCCTGGCAGGCTGGCCGACGTCCCCGGCGCTGCTGCTGGACCGCAGGTTCGACATCATCGGCTGGAACGACGCCTACGCGGCGCTGTGGACCGACCCCGGCCTGCTCGACGAACGACGTCGCAACCTCATCTACCTGCTGATCACCAGCCGCCTGCTCGGGAGCACCCTGCACGAGTGGGAGAGCGTGACGAAGGACCTGCTCGCGCAGTTCCGCAGCCAGTTCGGTGACGAGCACGACGAGCGTGTCCGGGAGATGTTCACGCTGCTCGGAACGGAACGGGCCGAGCTGAGGCCGTGGTGGGAAGACCGGTCGGCACACGGCTTCACCACCCGGACGGTGACTGTCAGCACCGCCACCGTCGGCGAGATCAGGCTGGTGCTGTCCCTGTTCCGGCCGATGGACGACCCGGAGTCCGGCATCCTGCTGCAGACTCCGGCGGGCCGCACCGACCGGACCAGGATCCGGCAGCTCATCGAACTGCCGGCCCGCTGGGGCGGCAACGACCGCGCGCGCGGCTTCTACGACCAGTAGAGCGCCCGGCGACGGCTGGCCGCCGGTCGCCCGGGGCGGACACCGGCCCGCTCAGGCTCTGGTCCGCGGGGGCTGGGATCCGCCGCCGGCCCCGGGAACAGCCCGAGCGGCATCAGGCTCCGGTCCGCGCGGCCGGGAATCCAGCGGGCGCGCGGACCGGGCCCACAACACTGATCACACCTGGAGCCAGCGGCGATGACGCCCGCGGGACGCCTCGGGCCAGAAGTCGATGAAGTCCCGTTCCGCGGTGCGGGCCCGGAGCTCCTCCAGGCCCAGCAGGAGCCCGAGGGTGAAGGCGGTCGGCTCGCCGGCCTGCGCCGCCGACGTCCCCCACTGCCGCAGCTGCCCCTGGGCGACCGTGGCGTCCTGGTGGGTGCCGAGCAGCTCCTGGATCTGCTCGGCCAGCCTGGCGAACGCCGCCGCGTCGGGCCCGAAGACCGCGCCGGCCGTCTCGGCCGCGTACCGCAGCCGCTTCGCCTGCTTGCGGGCGCTGTGCAGCTGGATGTCGCGTTCGTGGCCGGGCGGGGTGGCCAGGGCCGTGTTGACCTTGCGGGTCAGCCGGTTGTCGGCGCGTCCGACCAGCTTCGGCAGGACAACCCTGGCGGGCTGCGCGGCAAGCCCTCCCGGCCCTCCCGGCTGTGTGGCGGACGTCTCCAGCAGCCCGCGGACCAGGTCTTTCAGGTCCGTGACCAGGGTGAGGTAGCGCTCGCCGCGCAGCATCGCCAGCGCCTCGGTGCGCGCCTGCTCCTGCCCGGCGAGCAGCTGGCTGTCGATCACTTCGGCGACCGGGCCGTGCACCAGCTCGGCCGGCAGCGACGCCACCCGTCCGTCGAAGTACTCGACCATCACCTCGGCGTCGCGGGCCGGGGACAGCGCGCCGGCCAGGTCGCGCAGCTCCCCGTCCAGGTGGGCCACGCGCGCGCCGTCGAACAGGGGCGCGAACGTACGCAGCGTGCTGCGGAACCGGCGGGTGGCCACCCGCATCTTGTGGACGGCGTCCGGGACGTCGAGGCGGACGTGCGGGTCGGCGGCGAGCAGCGCCTGGACCTGGGCGGCCAGATAGGCCCCGACCACCTCGCCCACCGGGGAGCGCGGCCGCAGCTTGCCGGGCGAGGGCAGCGCCTCGGTGCGAGGCTGTCGCGCCAGCGCCGGGCCGAGCACCCGGGACAGCTTGGACGCGTCCGGGGACGCCGACGCGCCCGCGGTCGTGAGCAGCGCGCCGACCTCGTCCAGCAGGCCGGTGTCACCGGTGCCGATGTGCTCGACCTCGATCTCGTGCCACCGCTGCCGCCGCCCTCGCGCCGGCGGTCCCTCCGCGCCTTCCGCTGGCTGGGCCGCTGGCTGTGCTTCCGCCGCATCCTCCGCCGGCCGCTCCCGCCGCTCCCGCTGTTCCCGGCTGGCCGCCGCGCCGAGGGTCCAGGCGCTGACCTGGTCGTCGACCACTTCGGCCCGGTCGGCGCCGGCGGCGTCCCGGAGCCGGACAAAGGTACGGTCGGTCACCAGCCGGGCCACCGGCCGCAACGGCGCGTCACGCAGATGGACGCGCACCAGATCAACGAGGTCGTCCGGTGGCGTCAGCTCGTCCGGTGGCGTGCCGGCCGCGTCGAGCGGACGCTGGATCTCCTCCCGTTCGCCGGCACGCAGCGGCAGCTTGAGATGCCATCCCTCGTCGTGCCCGCCCGTCCGGCGCCGTAGCGTGATCTTGTTCTGGGTCAGCCGGAAATCGTCGGAGTCGTAGTAGACAGCCTCCAGGGCCACCCGTTCCGGTTCGCTGACCGCGGCCACACCCGGCAGCTGTTCCAGGGCGGGCAGCACGAAACCCGGATCGACGGCAAACTTGCGTTCTATTTCCCTCAGCCTGCCGCCCACGGTCACCCTCCGTCATATTCACTTGATGCGATCGCCGCTCATGCCCCTGCCACGGCCGCATCCGGACGGTCCGACGCGACCGGGGTGGCCAGCTGGCCTGGACGGCACGGCCGCCCGGGACAGCATCGACCGCGTCCGGCGTGCCGCGGCGAAACCATCGTTGGCTGTTGTTCATTCCATGTTAAACACATGACAGCCTGGCGGTTTTTCCGAGTAGCGATCACGATGTGGGCAGCCAGGAAACTCTGCCGGCCAGTACGGCATAACCGACAAAAGCAACGATGTCGATCAGAGCGTGCGCCACCACGAGCGGGCCGACCCGCCCCCGGCGTTGATAGATCCGCCCGAACAGCAGGCCCATGACCAGGTTCCCGGCGAAACCGCCGAGCCCCTGGTACAGATGGTACGAACCGCGCAGCACCGCGCTCGCCGCCAGGGCGGCGCGCTCGTCCCAGCCGAGCCGGCGCAGCCGCGTCAGCAGGTAGCCGACCACGACGACCTCTTCGAGCAGCGCGTTCTGCACCGCGGACAGCACCAGGACGGGGATGCGCCACCACACGTCCGGCAGGCTGGTGGGGACCACCGTCAGGTTCGCGCCGGAGTGCCAGGCGAGCAGGTACAGCCCGAGCCCGCCACCGCCGACGACCGAGGCGAGCCCGGCCCCGGAACGGGCGTCGCGGGCCAGCCGGCCACGGTCGAGGCCGATCGCGGCCGGCCCCCCGCCGTCCCGGGCGAGCAGGTGCAGCGCCAGGAAGGCGGGGACGACCGCGGTGACGATCCCGGTCAGCTGCAGGGCGAGGTCGAGCCACGGACGCCCCGGGGCCGCCGACGAGTTCAGCTCGGCGACCTGCTGGCGGACCGGCCCCGGAGCGGTCAGATCGCCGATGTAACGGACGAGTGCCCACAGCCCGGACGCCCCCAGCGAGACGCCCAGCACCAGCCACACCTCGTGCGCGAGCAGCCGCCGCCGGGCGCGCACGCGACCGGTGTCGTGGTCACTGCCGTGCCCGGCACCGCTGGGGCCGCTGGGGCCGCTCCCGCCGCTCCCGCCGCTCCCGCCGCTTTCCGGTTGCGCGGCGTCGCCAGGCTTCGTGGCCGGTTCGTGCCGCGGCTGTCCTCCCAGGGCTGCCCCGGCAACGTCGCCCACGTGTGCGCCGGTGTCCGTCCGCGCCGCTGCCCGCCCGTCGCCAGTTAGCCTCACCCGGCGAACGTAACGGCTCCGAGCGAACCAGCCGACCGGGCCGGCAGCCTACGCACCGGCCCGCGCCCGGCGTCACACCCGCGCCCGGCGTCACGCACGCGCCCGGCGTCACGCACGCGTGGGCCAGGGCGGCGGGCCGCTGTCAGTGATGCGGGTCGCCGCCGGCGGGTTCCGGGTCGGCGAACACCCGCAGCAGCAGGAACAGCGCCGGCAGCAGGACGGCCACCCCGCAGCCGATCGCGATCAGCATGGCCCGCAGGTTCGGCGCGGGTGCCGCGGCCGCGGCGGCGGCGACCTGCCCGACCACCAGGTCCGGGTACTGGGCGACGGCCCAGCCCCACAGCACCCCGGCCACCGCGAGGCCCGCCGCCAGCCGCGCCGCGGTGTAGTGCCGCCGCCAGACCAGGACCAGCGCGCCCGCCCCGCCGCACACCGACACGGCCACGAACGGGACACCGCGGGTGGGGAACCGCTGCGCCACCACCGGCGCGTCCCGCCACAGCAGCGGCAGCAACGCGGCCGCGAGCGCCCCCGCGACCACCGCGCCACCGAGCGCCCGACGCCGGAAACCGGCCACCAGATGCTCGCTCCCCGGCCGCCGGGACGCGTCCCGGCACAGGTAGACGGCGGCGAGAAAAGCGGTCGCGGCGACCGCGAAGGCGCCGGCCAGCAGCCCGAACGCGCTGGTGAGCGGGGCAGCCGCGGCATCGCGGCGGCCGACGCCGCTGGCCATGGCCGCGCCGCACACGCCCAGCATGAACGGCGTGACCGTGGAGGCGGCCGCGAACACCCGCCCCCACCAGTGGTCGGGGCCGGCCGCCCCGGCACCGTAGGCGCGGTAGACGTAGGCGCTGCCCCGCAGCACGATGCCGACGAGCGCCAGCGCCATGGGCAGTTCCAACGTGCTGCCGAGCACGCCGAACGCCTCCGGGAACCCGGAGAACATCGCCACGATCACGAAGATCAGCCAGACGTGGTTGGCCTCCCACACCGGGCCGAGGGCGGCAGAGATCAGCGCCCGCTGCTCGGCGGCGTGCCGCCCGTGGGCGAACAGGTCCCACACCCCCGCGCCGAAGTCGGCGCCGCCGAGCAGCGCGTATGCCGTCAGCCCGCCGACCATGACCAGCAGCAGGGCGTCCGCGGCGGTCATCGCTCCACCCCCGCCGGCCGCGCGGGTCCCGCCGGGACGGCGTCGTCCCTCCCCGCCTCCGGTACGGCATCCGCCGCGACAGCGCCGTCCGGCGTGCTGCCAGCCGGCGGCCCGTCAGCCGGCAGCCCGCCAGCCGGCAGCCCGCCAGCCGCTGGTATGTCGGCCGGAAGCGCACCGGCCGTGACGGCACCCGCCACCTCGGACGTGGTCTCAGATGTGGTCGGGGACGTGTTCTCGGGCGTGGCCTCGTAGGTGGGCCCGCCGGTGGCCATCCGCCGCAGGATGAGCACCAGCGCCGTTGCCAGCCCCAGGTAGAGCAGGAGCGTGCCGCCGAAGGCCCAGCCGAGGCCGGGGCTGTGGGTCACCGCGTCCGTCACCAGCATGCGGCCGTAGACGATCCAGGGCTGCCGGCCGCCCTCGGTCACCTCCCAGCCGGCCAGCATCGCGATCATAGACGCCGGCCCGGTGGCGCCCGCCGCCAGCAGCCAGCCCCGGCCGGTCGGCAGCGCCGGGCGGACGCCGCGCCACCGGCGGCGCGCCGCCACCACCGCCACGGCCACGGCCAGCCCGACGAGCGCCGTCCCGAGGGCCACCATCGTGTCGAAGGCAAGGTGGACGATCAGGGCGTTCGGGCGCTGCGCGGGTGGGACGGCCACAAGGCCCGTCACCACGTGGTCCCGGCTCCAGCCGGTCATCAGTGACAGCAGGCCGGGGATCTCGATGCCGTGCCGGACCTCGCCGGTGGCGTCGTCGTAGATGCCGCCGAGGGTCAGCGGCGCGTGTGACCGCGTCTGGTACAGGGCCTCCATCGCGGCCAGCTTCAGCGGCTGCCGGTCCGCGACCACGCGCGCCGCCCAGTCCCCGACGACCGCCTGCAGCGGGGCGCAGGCGAGCACCGTGACCAGGCCGACCCGCAGGCCGCGGCGATGGTAGGCGTCCCGGCGGCCGCGCAGCATCCCGGCCGCGTACACCCCGGCGACAGCGCCGCCGGTGCACATCAGCGCCGCGAGCAGCATGTGGATCACCTGTGCCGGGGTAGCCGGGGACAGGAAGGGCGCGAGCGGCTCCGCGCTGACGACCCGCCCGCCGGCCTCGCGCACGCCGCGCGGGACGTTCATCCACGCGTTCGCGGTGATGATGAACAGGGTGGACAGGGTGCCCGCGACGGCGATCGGGACCATCGTCAGCCAGTGCGCCCGCGGGGACAGCCGCTTCCAGCCGTACAGGTACAGGCCGATGAAGATCGCCTCGATGAAGAACGCGAAGCCCTCGAGCGTGAACGACAGGCCGAGCGCTCCTCCGTAGCGGGCCATGAACGCCGGCCACAGCAGGCCGAACTCGAAGGACAGCACCGTCCCCGACACCGCGCCGACCGCGAACAGCACGGCGAACGCCCGCGCCCACTTACGGGTGAGGGCGAGCCAGACCGGGTCACCCGTGCGGATCCAGCGGCGTTCGGTGTACAGCAGCAGCCAGGGCAGGCCCACCCCGAAGACGGCGAAACAGATGTGGAAAGCCAGCGAGAAAGCCGTCTGGCCACGAGCAAGATCTGTGGACGCGGCGAGGATCATGCACGATCCCTCCTGCCTCCCGTCCCACGACGCCCACCCGGAGCCCACGCGAGCGAGAGAGCATCTCGAAAGATCTTCTACGTTCTGTCAAACTTCTACGCTTTGTAGAATACGAGACGTCCGCCAGCGGCACCCGCCACCGGCAGCAGGTCACACCCGGACTCCCGATGGGGGCACAGAACTTCGTGGCGCGTCGTACAGTGAGATACATGGCGCGTCTTGGTGACCTTGAGCGGTCAGTCATGGACGTGCTGTGGGACGTCGACGTCTGGCTGACCGCGCGCGAAGTAGCGGCCCGGCTCGACCACGAACGCAACCTCGCCTACACCACGGTCCTCACGGTGCTCGAGCGCCTCGAGCGCAAGGGCTTCGTCCAGCGGGAACGCGCGGAGCGCGCGCACCGCTACCGGGCGTCAAGCAGCCGGGACGCCGTTGTCGCCGAGGCCATGCTCGCCGCCCTGGACACCACCGAGGACCGCGGCTCGGCGCTGGTGCGCTTCGTCGGCTCCGTCTCCCCGGCCGAGGCCGAGATCCTGCGCCGGGCCCTCGCCCCGCCGCCGGATGCCGCGGCCGGACGCGACGAGGCGGCCGCCACCGAGGCCGATCTCATCCCGACCGGTCTCATCCCGACCGGTCTCACCTCGGCCCGTCCGGCCGCCGTCACCACCGCCGCGGACGGCCTCGCCATCGGTGCCCTCGGCGGGGCAACCGGCGCGGAGGCCGCTGAAGGCCTCTCCGACGTGCCAGAACGCGTCGGCGCCGGGAGCACCCGCGTCACGGCCGCCGTGTCGGAGATCGCGGGTGCGCAGGCCTCGAGCCCGGAGGCCACCGGCTCGTGACCTCTGCACCGGACGCCGTACCGGACGCGACACACGCTCAAACCGAACCTCTGTCCGCGGGCAGAGGTACTGTTCACCCGCTATGACGACCGCGGCCATTCTCGCTCTGTTCGCAGGCGTGCTCGCATGGCCCGTTCCCCGACTGCTCGCCAGGGCGCGCTGGCCGTCCCGCTGCCCACGATCCGCGATCGTGCTGTGGCAGGCGATCGGCCTTGCCGGCGGGGTGTCGGCGCTGCTCGCGGTGATCGCGTTCACGTTCGCGCCGCTTTCCACCGACCTGCCGCTGGGCGTGCTCGACCACGCCGGCCACGTGGCCGCCGGCGAGCCTCTCGCCGGGCTCGGCTGGATCAACGTGATCGGGCTCGGGGCGGCGTCCGCGCTGGCAGCCCGGCTGTTCGGCGTCCTCGCCCTGTCCACCGCGCAGACCCTGCGGCATCGCCGCCGCCACCGCCATCTGGTCGACCTCGCCGGCCAGGGCCATCGCGATCACGACACGGCAGCGGCGTCCTCAGCCCAACCGGGAAGCGCCGGGGCATGCCAGCCGCCGTATGAGCTGCCCGCCTGCGCCGGAAGAATCCACCAACGCGGACGGCTGCGCGTCCTGGACCATCCTGTGGCGGTCGCCTACTGCCTGCCCGGCGTCCGTCACACCCGGGTCGTCGTCTCCCGGGGGCTGCTGGCCGCGCTCGCCCAGGACGAGCTGGAGTCCGTCCTCGCGCACGAGGAGGCGCACGCCCGCGGCCGGCACGACCTCGTCATCCAGCCCTTCGTGGCCTGGCAGCAGACCTTCCCGTTCCTCCCGCCCGCGCGCGACGCGACCGCCGCGGTGTCCCTGCTGGTCGAGATGCTCGCCGACGACACCGCCGCCCGCCGCACCAGCTGCCGGACCCTGGCCCGGGCGCTGGCCCGGCTCGGGGTGGCCCGCTCCCCGGTACCGGCCGGCGCGGTCGGCATCACCGGCGTCTCCCATGGCAGGATGATCCGCTCATCGCGGGCGAGCGGCCATGGCAAGGGCCTGCGAGCCCGAGCCGGCTCCGCACACCGGCGGCTCGGCGGTGGACGTAGCGGCCAGGGCGGCCAAGGTGGCACGGCAGGCCACCCGGCTGCCCGGCATGTTCACCCCTCCCCCATCCATGCCCCGGTGATCGCACGCATCTCGCGCCTGCTGGAGCCCACGCGCCGGGCGCCGCTGTGGGCCCACATCGCGATCTACCTCACCGCCGCCGCCATCTGTGCCTTCCCCGTCTTCGTTCTGCTGGCCACCTGACCGGACAGGCCCGGACGGGGCAGGCCCGTTCCAATCCGAGCTCATGCGTTCCGACCTGAGCCCGCGCCTTCCGGCCTGACTCAGCGGTGGCCCGGTTCCGGTGCCGCTTCTCGGTCCACATCTGCGGCCTCTGCGGCCTCTGCGGCCCCTGCGGCCCCTATGGCCCCCATGGCCACCGCGGGTCAAAGCCAGATGGATCACGCCAGCGCCCCGTGGTACGGCCTTGCGCGACCTGCCGGTCATGCCGGCCATGACACCACCACGACACGTTACGCTACTCATGGTTGACAACCATGTACTGAGAGTAATATCTTCTGACTTGCGACCCAGACTGGGTCAATTTCGTCCAAATATGGACACCTAGTTAATCGCCACTGTGAGGCATACTTTGCGCAAAATCACGACGGCTCTCCTGGGGGCCGTAGTCCTGGCCACCGCCACCGCACTACCCGCCGCGGCAGCCGGATCCGGAAATACCACGGCAAACTTCGACCTGACCGGGGGAACGCTCGACATCAGCGTGCCGGCCGGCCCGGTCACGCTCGCCACGGGAGCAGTGACCTCGTCCACGCTCAGCGGCCAGCTGGGCTCGGTAACGGTCACCGACAACCGCAGCGTCGACCCCGCGTCCTGGACCGCGTCAGTCTCGGCGACACCATTCCAAAACGGGACGCACACTCTCGCCGCCTCGTACGACACCGGCGTCGTCACATCCACCGGAATCCCGATCAGCCAGTGGACGATCACCACACCCCTGACGCTTTCCACGACCCCGCAGAACCCGGTCGTGCTCAACCCCACATGGCCTGGTGGGGGCGACAACACGGCCACGTGGAATCCGACCATTACCGCGACCATTCCCGCAGGGGCGATCTCCGGAACCTACAGCTCGGTCGTCACCCACTCGGTCATCTGACGGAGCGTAATCCACCGTGCGACGTGTTCTGACCACACTCGCCGTGCTTGTGGCCGGGATCCTCATCCCGGCCACAGGTGCGCTCACCGCACCCGCGCGAGCCACGGATTCCCGACCGGGAAGTATCGGCATCCGGCTGCTCGACGCCCCGACCAGCGAACAGGAAAACCCGCGGGCACGGATCTACATCGTCGACTACCTGCCGCTGGGCGCCGTGATCCATCGGCATATCGAAGTCACCAACAAAAGTGGTTCGGAAGCACGGCTGACGGTCTATCCGGGCGCGGCTTCGGTCGAGAACGGGACGTTCAACGTCGCCGCCGGACACACTCACAACGACCTGACCACCTGGATCAGCCTGAGCCCTGACACCCTGATCCTGCCGCCTGGCGCCTCCGCCCCCGTCACGGCGACCATCACGGTCCCCCGCGACGCCTCCCCCGGAGAGCGTTACGCCGGGATCTGGGCCGAGACCAGCAGCACGGTCGCGTCGCAGGACACGCAGGACACGCAGGACAAAGGCATCGTCGAGGTCAACCGGGTCGGCGTCCGGGTCTATCTGGCCGTCGGACCAGGCGGGCCCCCAGCGCCTAACTTCGCCATCGACTCGCTGACACCGGAACGTCTGCCCGACGGGCGGCCGGTCCTCACCGCGCAGGTCCACAACACCGGCGGCCGGGCTCTGGACATGAGCGGCGAACTCACCCTCACCGAAGGCCCCGGCGGCCTGAACACCCGGCCATTCCCAGCCAAGCTCGGCACGACCCTCGCCCCCGGCCAGACCGAACCGGTCACCGTGGTGCTCGACAGCCAACTACCCGACGGCCCGTGGAAGGCACGGATCCACCTCAAAAGCGGACTCACCGAACAGAGCGCCCAGGCCACTGTCACCTTCCCCCGTCACCCCGGTACGCCCGCGCCCGTAAAGACAACATCGACAGCCAGCAGGAACTACCTCACAGGCGCGATCGGCATCGCCGTACTGCTGCTCGCAGCCCTGGCATTCACCATCCTGCGCCGAAACCGCCGAGCGTCCCGGACCCGGACAACCGCGGAATCCTGACCAACCTCGATTCCTCCCCCGGAGCTGGCTGAAGACAACGAGAGCGGAGCAAGATTGATCCTGCGAGTGGCCTGTCGTCGATATCGCTCGCAGATCATTGATCGGAGGACGGGCAGGCGGGCCCGGTGCCGTCGGCGAGTGCACTCTGCTCAACCGGTCGTGGCACCTGACCGGTGACACCGACATCCGCTTTCTCCAGTAGAAGGCGGACGCGTTCCGTCCCGGCCCCGCCGTCGAGATGGTCTCCCCGTTCGAGGACACCCGTCACGGGACCACGGAAGCAGCCGGCACACCGTTCATCAGCTTCTACACGCCGGACGAGATGCTGGCGCTGGCCCGCGAAGCCGGCTTCAAGGACGTCCGACACGTGTCGGGAACCGCGCTCGCCGAGCGCTACTTCGCCGGTCGGACCGACGGCCTGCGCCCGTCAACCGGAGAGGACGTGCTGGTAGCCACCACCTGAACCAGCTCAGCCCACGCCAGCAGGTAGCACAAGTGCTATCCTGGAAAGGTGAATGAGATAGGGCTTCGTGAGGTGCGGCAGAACGCCAGCGAACTGGTGCGGCGCGCCCAGGCCGGCGAGCGGTTGACCATCACCGTCTCCGGCCGGCCGGCGGCCGTTCTCGGCCCGATGACCCCGCGCGCATGGCGACGCTGGGACGACCTCGCGGATGTCTTCGCTCTGCCGGCCGACACCGACTGGCCCGGTGATCGCGACCTCGTCGACGGCACCGTCACAGACCCCTGGGAAGATCGGTGAACCGCGGCATCCTTGACACCAGCGTGCTGGTCGCCACCGATGTCGCGCCGATCCCCGGCGAACTCGCGGTCAGCGTCATCAGCATCGCCGAGCTTCAGTTCGGCGTCCTGGTCGCGAAGACCTCCGAGGTCCGCGCGAACCGACTCACCCGTCTCAGCGCACTGCAACGACGGTTCGACCCGCTACCCGTCGATGATGCCGTCGCTGACAGCTACAGCCGGCTCGCTGCTCGCGTCGTCGAGATCGGACGCCAACCGCGCGCCCGGACGATGGACCTGCTGATCGCGGCCACCGCGCACGCCCACGAAGCCAGCGTTTACACCCGCAACGCCGCCGGCCTCGCCGGCCTCGAGGACCTCATCGACATCATAACGATCTAGAAGTCCAGGCTGCCCACCACTCCGTCGCTCACCGCGCGGCAGGCGGCGCCGCACCGCTCGCCTCAGAGCGCGGCCCGCCAGAATGCGGCCGATCGTCGGCAGGAGGCGCGCGGCAGCTTCACCGAAGCGGCCTGATCGGCTGCTGTGGCGGGCCGTCGGACGAGCAGGCTCGAACGAGCGTCGAGAAGGTAAGTTCGCCTGACTGACATACTTCCCTGGACGCCCCGGTTCCTGCCCGCGGGGTGCGGAGATCCGTGACGGCGGCGTGCTCGGCTCCAGCCAGGGCAGGTCTGCTGGGGCTGGTCCCATCATCGAGGAAAGGCTGGTCGCATGGGCGTGTCGGTTGAGACCCTTTCGCCGGGAGACGGCAAGACCTTCCCCGGGAAGGGGGACACCGTGCAGATTCACTACGTTGGCACCTTGCTCGACGGCACGAAGTTCGACTCGTCCCGTGACAGAGGCTCGCCGTTCGTGACCCAGATCGGCGTCGGCAAGGTGATCAAAGGGTGGGACGAGGGGGTCCCTCAGCTGTCGCTCGGCCAGAAGGCGGTGCTCACCGTCACACCCGACTTCGCGTACGGCGCCCGCGGCTTCCCGCCCGTCATCCCGCCCAACTCCACTCTCCGCTTCGAAGTGGAACTGCTCGGCATAAATGCCTGAAAGGGCGGTCCGTACAGGGGGGATACCAGCACCGTAGCCGGGCTCTTCGGACGACCCGGCGGCAGGCCGCGGGCAGCATCTGATCACTGGTACGCACGAGGTGCTACCCCGGCAGGGCGGCAGGGAGCGCGCGGCCAGGCGGTAGCCGGGTCCGCCCGATCCGATGGTCCACTGCCCATCCGCACGAGCGGCGACGTGCGCAGCCCGCATGATCTACTACTATAGTAACGCTGTTTTGACGTTAGAATGACGTCATGAGCTCTACCGAAGAGATCACGACCAATCTCACCGTCCGAGCCCTCCCGGCTCGGGTACGCGCCACCCTGGCTGCCCGCGCGAAGGCGCGCCGGCAGTCGCTGAACGCCTACCTGCTCGACGTGCTCAGCCGCGAGGCGAGTACCCCGACCATGGACGAAGTGCTCGCCGACATCGACAGCACCCGCGCCTCCATTGGGCTCACAACGGACGACGCGGTCGTCGCCGTGCGCACGGTCCGTGATGCGGAGGATGCACGGTGGGGCTGATCGTCGTCGACGCGTCCGTGATCGTCGATCTGCTCGCCGGGGACGACAGCCCTCGGCGCAAGGCGGCAAGGGACCGGATCGTCGGCGGCGACGCCTCCTACGCCCCTGCCCACCTGGACATCGAGGTCATCTCGGCGCTCCGCGGCCTGGCCCGACGTACGCGCCGTCTCGCCGAGCACACCCCGACGCTCATCGCCAACCTGATCCGCCTGCCGATCCGTCGTGAACCGCTCGGCGGACCGACCGCTCAACGCGTCTGGGAACTGCGGGAAAACATGACCGCCTACGACGCCGGCTACGTCGCGCTGGCGGAACAGATCGACGCGGTCCTTCTCACCTGCGACGCCAAGTACGTCGCCGCGGCCGGCCCCCGCTGCGCCATCGAACTCATCACATAGACATCAGCGGAATCCGGCCCTCACGCCACAGAACAAAGCGGACACCGGCAACAAGGCCGCGGCGACGAGAGCCGGTCAGGCGCTTCACGCCTTCG
>NZ_CEVIVD010000006.1:45009-48403 GCF_982290655.1 Protofrankia sp. CiP1_Cm_nod3 | reverse complement strand
ATCCGCTTCGTCGATCTGACTCAGATGCAGTCCCACGACCTCACCGTAGCCGACCGCCTGACGCGGAGCGTCACAGCGCTCGCCACCCTGGTAGAAACCGGCGACCCGGCCGACGGGCTGACCGTAGTTGCCCCTCACCACGTCAGGCGGGGCTACGACTGATACGGGGCTCGCGGTCCGGCGCGTTGTCAGTCCGCGGATGCCGGCTCGGCGGGCCGGGGCCGAGCCGTAAAGAAGCGGATGATATCTTCCGCTGCGGTTGGAGACAGCATCATCGCCTGGACTCGCGCGGACATCTCGGCGATCGGACGGGTCCTGGTGAACATTTCGTGTTCGTACGCCCGGATCGCCGAGTGCGGGCCGGCGGGGTTGGCAACCAGTTCGCGGGCGAGTTCCGCGGCGTCAAGCATGGCCTGGTTGGCGCCCTCACCGACCGGCGGCATGAGATGCGCGGCGTCGCCGATCAGGGTAACGCCCGGCTGGCTGGCCCAGCGTGTACCGATCGGCATCGCCTCGATCCGGCGCGGCGTCACCGCGCTGTCGCTGGCTTCGATGAGTGCGGTGAGGCCTGGATCCCAGCCGTCGAACATGTCCAGCAGAGCACGCTTACTACTGATGTGGCGGTCCTCCGCGCGCAGGGACGCCGCGACTCGCAGACTGCCGTCGCCGCTGCGTTGCGCCGCCAGGATCTGGCTTACGCCGACGCACCACAGGTTCCCGGGACCGACCAGCTCGGCGATGTCCGGGTGGCGCCGGTCGACGTCGCTGATGGTCAGCTCAGCCAAGGTGGCGACGTAGGTCAGTTTCGCGTCGGTCAGCAGCGACCGAACTATCGATCGTGCGCCGTCCGCGCCGATGAGGATCTCGCAGTCTGTTCGGCGGCCGCCCTGAAATTCCAGCCCGAAGCCCCCGTCAGGTCCCGGTGTCGCCGCGACGAGATGGTGCCCCCATACGACCGCGTCGTATGGGAGTGAATCGAGCAGAAGTTCACGCAGTGCGCTCCGGTCGATCTCGGGTCGTCCGGCGAACGAGCCAGGCTGCGGCTTGTGGTGCAGGAGGGTCCGGCCGGCCGGGTCGAGGATGCGAAGTTCCTCGCCCTCGGGTCGCGCCGCAGATCGGAATCGGCCGGTGAGGCCCGCTTCCGCCAGGGCATGTTGCCCGGACTCCGGGTGCAGGTCGAGCGAGCCGCCCTGTGATCGGGCCGATCGGCTGGCCTCGCGCTCGTACACCACCGCATCGATGCCGTGTCGGTGCAGGATCCGGGCCAGGGTCAACCCACCGAGGCCGCCACCAGCGATCGCTATGGACATCATGATCGACTTCCTTAACGTACGATGTATCTTGTGAGTACACCGTACCTTAACCGAGCGCACCCGTACCTTAACGAGGTGGAACCCGTCTGGGAGCGGCCCGAACCGCGAGCGCGAGCGGCGCCGGTGCCGTTGAACCGCGAGAAGATCACCGCTACGGCGATCCGAGTGGCTGATGAGCATGGCCTCGATGGGCTGTCGATTCGCAAGATTGCCAAAGAGCTCGGCGTCGGTCCGATGCGGCTCTACAACTACGTGGTCAACAGATCCGAGCTGCTCGATCTGATGGTCGACGCTGTCTATGCCCGGATCGCCGAGGCCGGCCGGCAGTCCGACTGGCGTGCCACGGTCCTGGCCATCGCCCACATGACCCGGGTCGCCGCCCTTGAACATGAATGGTTTTCCGACCTACTCGGTGGTAGGCCACGCCTGGGTCCGCACGCGCTCGCCGTGGGTGAATCGACCGCGGCGGCGCTCAGCCAGGCCCCGGGCGTGCGCGATGTCGCCGACCTGCAGCGGGCCACGGGAACCCTGAGCGCCTTCATCATCGGCGCGCTGCGCAGAGAGGTCACCGAGCGGCGCACCGCCCGTTCCACCGGCACCAACGAGGCCGCCTGGCAGGCCAGCCTCGGCCCCTACCTGACCCGTCAGCTGGAAACCGGCGAGTACCCCACCATCGCCCGGCTCGTCGTCGACGGCGCCCACCTCGACGCCAAGGAAAATTTCGATCGCAACCTGACCACCATCCTGGACGGCATCTCCAGTCGTCCCTCCAGGTGACCTCTGCTCGCAAGCCGTGGCTGGCCGAGCACCGGAACGCCTGGTACCGCCCCGGCACTGCGGCTCGTCACCCGCGGACCCAAAACCGGGCGGTACGTGTCAGATGGGTGCGGACCGTCCCGTCCCACTCCATCTTTCCGAGACTGGCTGGTCCAGCACCATCCCGATCAGCAGCGCCAACGGGTCGTTCGTCAGCAGTTCGTCCGCCTCGTCGATCTGACTCAGATGCAGTCCCACGACACAACCGTAGCCGACCACGGTGCGGCAGCTGCCGCACCGCCGGGATCGCCGCACAGGCGGTCGCGGACGTGGGTCAGCTTGAGCTGGTAAACGAGTTTGACAGCGCGGCCGCCGGGTCCACCAGATCCACCAGGCATAGCGGGCGCACCGGGTCGGCCCGGCCGACATGGACTCGTTCCAGCTTGCCACGAGTGTTGCTGTCAGATCTCGCCATCATATTGCGCATGGCGCGGACGATCACGCTTCGGCTCTCGGACGAGGCGTACGAGGCCGTCAAGCGGTATGCCGAAACCGACGAGGGGTTCCGCGTCAGGCTGGGCGAGGGCCAGTGGACGCGACAACACCATTTGTGATCTTGCGATCCTCCAGCCAGCTAGACTATGGGGCAGCGTCGAGCCGAGGGAGTCGATCGTGAGCGTCGAGGCGTCCGAGCTGGTCACCATCCCCCGCGTGGAGCTGGAGTCGCTGCGAGCCGAGGTGCGGCGCCTGCGGCTCGAGGTCGGCCGGACAGTAGCCAGGGCGCGCATCCAGGCCGACCAGGGTGCTGGCGACGATGCGCCAACCTTCTCCCGCAGCCAGCTCGCCGAGGTATGGGGAATCGGTGAGTGATCGCCTCGTACGATTCCCGGGAACGTCCTGGCAGGAGATTGATGCCTTGCCACAGGCATTGCGGTGGGCGGTCCAGCGAACGATCTTTCACCTGCTCGACGAACCTGTTCCGGCACTTGCGGATCCGTTCCCGATGGATGACCCGTTGCCGGGGTCCTACGAACTCCACCTGCCGTCCGACGGCGTGACCGTCTGGTACACAGTCACTGCACACGAGGGCCAAGAGATCATCAGCATTCAGTATGTCCGGCTGGACACCTGACAGGGACGGACACGCCGCCGAGAGCACCGAGCACAGCGAGTCACTGGACCACAGGCCAGCATCGACGCCTCGACCGCACTAGCAGTCATAAAGTTACGGGGTGTGACACGAGTGCGGGCACCGAGTGCGATAACGTCGCGACCGCAGAGTGCCTGACGAGCGAGCCCGTCAGGTCAGGCGGTTCCTGCCTTGG
>NZ_CEVIVD010000006.1:33376-44386 GCF_982290655.1 Protofrankia sp. CiP1_Cm_nod3 | reverse complement strand
GTCGGCCTCGGCAACCTGGCTCAGGTGAAGTCCCACGTCGCTACCGTAGCCTCCGCCTGACCACGGGTCTCGCAGGTGGCCGAGCATCCCACCTTCCCTGATCTGAGGCCGAGTCGCCGCGTCGCACCGACACCGGTGGGCGCAACGGAGCCGAATTCAGCGCAGTCCGTGCTCGTCGGGAAGGTCGGCGGCGACCAGATCCGTATGGATGAAGTCCTCGCCCTTGAACAACAGCGGTTCCCGTCGTTCAGCCGCAAGCGCATAGGCGAAACAGTCACCGAAGTTCAACCGGGCGGGACTACCGCTCCCCCTGCCGAAGTCTCGGTAGGCCTGCCGGGCGAGCGTCGCGTGCTCGGCCGTCACCGCCACCACCTCGATGTCCGCCACTCTTACCAGTTCGTCGAACCGGCGGCTCGCAACAGGGTCACGAGCCGAGTCGACGACGACCGCCGCCTCCACGTAGTTCACGGCAGACATGGCGGTGTCCGCCGAGACAAGAGCCGCCGCGTAAGCAGCCGCGTCAGGCTCGGCTCGGATGATAGCAACGAGGGCGGACGAATCCACGATCACGCCGGCAGCCCACGATCATCGTAGAGGTCGTCGATGCCGAACCTGCTCCCAGCAACCGCACCCGCTATCTGGCGGCCAAGAGCGACAATCCGCTCAACTCGCTGCTCGCCCGCTTCTGGGCCGGCCCGCATACGGTCGAGACGTTCGCGAATGGCCGTGGTCACCGCCGTCGCGATGCTCTCACCGGTCAGGTCAGCCAGCTCACGGCCAAGCCGCTGCGCCTCGTCGTTCTTGATGTTCAGCGCCACCGCAACCACTTCCACCATGGAGGCAAAATTTTCCTCCATGGTACCCCCCACGGGACGATCCGCCCCGCCTACCCCCGGCTCCTCGATTGTCCTATCGAAGCGCCGCGCGCCGATCAAACGATGCGTTACCAGGAAGACGCGGACCGTCCCGTCCCACTCCATCCTTCCGAAACCCGCTGGTCAAGAAGCATCCCGATCAGCAGCGCCAACGGATCGTTCGTCAGCAGCTCGTCCGCTGCCTCGATCTGGTTAAAGCGCAAGGCTCACGGCCCTGAAAGTAGCCGGCTCGGGCGGCCCGCCGGTCAGCGTGCCGGCTGACCGGCTCCACGTCATCGCCGAGGACTCGACGTGTGGCCCGGCCAGCTCCGGCAGGTCGGCCTGACGGACACTCCGGGATCCCGGTGGTCGCCGTATCGTTGGATCACGGCATGGTTCGCGGCACGTGCGGGTCACGTACGGTCCGAGCACGTACGGTCCGAGGAGGTGCGATTCGTGGCGACGAGCGGGGCGATGCTGGGCGCCCTCGGATTCACCTGGGATCGGTCCATGGTGAGCCGGGATATTCCGCGGTTCTCGGTCGAGCGCGCCGTCTGGCGGTTCCAGCGGTCGCTGCCGGAGTACGTGTGGGACGCGGCGGTGCTCGAGGGCAACCCGTTCACCTACCCCGAGGTCCAGACGCTGCTGGACGGGATCACCGTCGGCGGACGGAAGATCAGCGACGAACGTCAGATCCTGAACCTCGCCGAGGCGGCGAGCGAGCTCGGCCGGCTCGTCAGGACGCACGATTTCCGGTTGTCCAAGGAGGTCTCCGACAGGCTCCAGTTCCTGCTCGCTCGAGACGAGGCGCTGGAGTCAGGCCATTTCCGCGGTGAGGGCAGCGAGACCCTCACCCCTGGCGTCAGCCTCGGAGAACACGGCCGTTACCTACCGCCCGCCACCGAGCACGGCGGCGGGAACCTGCGCCGCATCTTCTCTCAGGGGCTGGAGTTCCTCTCCACCGAAATCGACGACGAGTTCGAGCAGGCCGTCGCCTATTTTCTCTTCGGCTCGCTGCAACAATTTTACTACGACGGCAACAAGCGTACCGCGCGCTACATGATGAATGGTCATCTCATGTCCCGGGGAATGGATGCCATCAGCGTCCCGGCCGCGCGCCGCCACGAGTTCAACACCGGGATGGTGGACTTCTTCCTGCGCAAGGACGGTACCGGCATGTTCGGCTTTCTGACATCCTGTCGGCTCGCCGCCGACAAGGGGGTCCTACCGCCTGGCGACGAGTAGACACTCACCGCCAGGCGGCCGTTCGCCGCTGTCCTGGCTGTGGCACCCGACGGCGCCCGGCCGCTCATCCGCCGGTCGCCTCATCCGCTGGTGAAGCTATCCGCTGGTGACGCTGAGGACGATCTTTCCCTGGATGTGGCCCTGCTCGGCTCGTTCGTGCGCGCGCCACGCCTCGGCGAGCCGGTGGACACTGTCGACGGCGACCCGGACGGCACCGGAGTCGAGCAGTCCGGCCAGTTCGGCGAGCTGGCGGCCGTCGGAGCGGACCTGGCCGCCCAGGAGCCGGATGCCCCGCCGGGCCAGGTCCTCCTCGCGGTAGTCGCCGAAGAAGACCGGGCTGAGCACTCCTCCGTCCCTGATCGCCGGGGTGAGACGGTGGCCGAGCGGGCCGCCGACGGTGTCGAACAGGTGGTCGACGCCCTTTGCCGCGTCCGCGACGTCGGTCGTCGTGTAGTCGATGTACTCGTCGGCCCCCAGCCCGCGCAGGAAGTCCTCGTGACGGGTGGACGCGACGGCGATGACCCGGGCGCCGAGATCGCGGGCAAGCTGGACGAGGAAGTGCCCGACGCCGCCGGCGGCACCGTTGACCAGCACGGTGCTCCCGGGGGTCACGGCAGCGTGGTCGACGACGTACTGCCAGGCGGTCAGGCCCGCCATCGGGACCGCCGCCGCGTGAACGTGGTCGATTCCGGCCGGCCTGCGCGCGAGGTCACCGACCGGCGCGGTGGTGTACTCGGCGTAACCTTTCGCCGCGCCCACCGTCGTCGGGAAGCGGAGCAGGCCGAAGACCTCGTCGCCCTCGGCCCACTCGGTGACGCCGGGTCCGGTCCCCACGACAACACCGGACACGTCCGTCCCAGGGGTGAACGGGAACTGGACCGCGGGCCGCATCGACTCGGGTATGAGGCTGAAGCCCGACCGCGCGTACCAGTCCGGCGGGTTCACGCCCGCGGCGTGCACCCGGACGAGAACCTCGCCCGGGCCGGGCTCGGGACGGTCCACATCATCAAGCTGGAGCACGCGGGGCGGACCGGTGCGATATACGCGAACGGACTTCATGGCGGGTCACCTTCCCTGGAGTCCGACGGATGGAGCAACGTCCGGAGCAGTGCTCCGAATATTAGACGGAACACTGCTCCGATTGCCAGGGAGGGCGCGTGAGATGACCGCTCAGCCGAGTCCGCCCGGTCACCGCGAGCGGCGCGCCGACGCACGCCGCAACTACGACCACATCCTCGTCACGGCGCGAGCCGTGCTGGCGGAGCAGGGAGTGCAGACGTCGCTGCGCGACGTCGCCCGCCGCGCGCAGGTCGGCCCAGGGAAGACTGCAACTCGCGGGGACATGATGTGGCTGATTCAGAAAAATCCCCACCAGCCCCGGAAGACGGCGGGGAGAAATGCCTGTGAGCTGAACGGCCGGCGGGCACCCCGTCAAGCGCGGGGAGCGCAGGACACACTCACGACCACTTCCGCACGACGACCGTCACTGCGTCCTCAACGATTGAGCTGCTCCGGCACCATCCCGAGCCGATCCGGTGGATGTCTTCGTCGGGGAAACGGCAGAGAACCATCTCACCGCCGAGCGCGGCATCGGCCACGAACTCCAGCCGCTGTCGGGTATGGGCGACGCGGCATACATCGAGGACTACACGGTCTTCGTCAACAAGGACGGCTTCTGGGTATCGGTTGACCTGGTACGTGCCAATGACCCGCGGAAAACCGCGGGCCGCTCGAGGACCTGGCGCGCACGGCGGTGGCGCCGTGGCGGCTGGTGCCCGGCGGTGTCGACGGCGTCGAGGCGGGCCCGGATCCAGGCTCTGATCGCGGCTTCCGACGCCGCCGGGTCCACCCGTACCAGCACCCGCCAGATCGTCACCGGGCCTGGGATCCGCCCGGCGATCCCGAGACCGGCGCGGGCATCCGCGGGGAGGTCGGCGGTCCATTCCCCGATCGCCGCGAACGAGCGGGCGCCGCCGAGCATGGCGCACACCGCGATCGTCAGGAGCGCGGCGAAGGGGGGTGACGCACTGCGCGCCGTGTAGCGGGCCAGCTCGTCGAAGGGATCACCGAAGCCGTTTGCCAGCCGCCGGCTGGCGAACACTGTCTCGCCCGCAACGGCGGTTCAGCAGCTCGTCGGCCTCGGCGAGCTGACTCAGATGCAGTCCCATCGTCGATTTCCCTTCGACGGCCAGCCAGAGCCTTCGATCGTGCACATGGTGGGCCACGGTCGCCGGTTCACCTACCCGCCCAAGGTCAACACGGGCGGACGTCCCGACTCCACCTCAGCATCCGAGTATCGACGCGTAGCGTACCTAACGAAGCCTAACAAGATTTCGGTAGCCTTACAACATCGTGCTAGGCTCGCGTCAGGCTCTCGGGAGGCGATGGCATGGATGCGGACGGACTGGCCGAGATCGTTGTCTCGCTTCGCCGAATCGGCCGGGATGACACAGGTCTTGAGGTCAAGCTGGCGTCAACCGACAAGTTGCCGGGTGAGACCATACAGACACTTTGCGCATTCGCGAATACGCCGGGCGGCGGCACCCTGATCTTGGGCCTCGACGAGGCGCGCGGATTCGCGGCGACTGGGTGCGCGCATGCCGCGAAGCTCGCCGCCGACATCGCGGGGCTGTGTCGGGACGGCCTCGTTCCGCCGCTCATGCCTCTGATCAGCCTGCCGGAGCTCGAGGACAGGACCCTTGTCGTCGCCGAGGTGCCGGAGCTCAACCCGGCGGACAAGCCCTGTTATCTCCGGGGCAAAGGGCAGCCTAACGGCTCGTACATCCGCATCTCGGACGGGGATCATCGACTGACGTCGTACGAAGTAAGCCAACTGTTGATCAACCGAGGCCAGCCGACTTTCGACAAGGAACCCGTCGAAGAAGCAAGCAGAGCCGATCTGCACGACGAACTCGTCGCGGACTATCTACGGGACCTTCGCCGGTCCCGACCGACCTTGGCCCGCCGGGAAGACGAAGATCTACTTAGCCGGTGCGGAGTGCTGGTAAGAAGTGCACTGAGTGAAAAGAAGCTCGTGCCGTCCCTGGGTGGACTGCTCGCGCTGGGCCGGGATCCACAGGGTTTTGACTCACTGCGCGGATGCGCGATCACGGTGACCACGTACCCTACACCACGCAAGGGCGAGCCCGGTCCAGACGGACAGCGATTCCTCGATGACAAGATTCTTGAAGGACCAGCACCGATTCTTCTCGCAGAAGTTTTTGACGTCCTGAACGCCCGAATGAGCCGGCGCGGAATAGTGACGGGGATTGGCAGGGAAGATCGCTGGGAGTATCCACTGGAGGCACTTCGTGAGATCTTGGTCAACGCTGTAGCACACCGCGACTACAGTCCGATGTCCCGGGGGACACGCATCCATGTCGAGATGTACCCCGATCGCCTCGAGGTAATTTCGCCCGGTGGGCTCTTCGGGCCCGTCACCATCGACCGGCTGGGAGACGAGAGCATCGCATCTGCTCGTAACCGGGCGCTCGTCGACATCCTCGAAAATGTTCGTTTCCACCGCGATCGAAGGGCCCTGTGCGAGGGGCGGGCGACCGGTATCCCCACAGTTCTGAACAGCCTGCGTCAGGCTGGGCTCGTACCGCCCAGGTTCAAGGACAACATAAGCGACTTTCGAGTCATCATGCCAAACAGGGCCTTGCTCGACGAGAGCACCCGGGCCTGGCTGTACTCGCTCGGGCAGCCGGGCGTCTCTCCAACACAGGAGATGGCCCTCGCGGTACTTCGGACTGGCCGGGCGCTGACGAGCGACGAGTACCGAATCGAACTCGCGGTAGACAGCAAGGTCGCTCGTCGAGAGCTGGGGGATCTTGTCCAACGAGGTGTGGTCAGAATGGTCAACCAGCGCCGATGGGCAAGGTACGTCCTTGACGACGCGGCCGAGAATCCACACCCGACACTTTTCTCTGAACTCCCTGAACACGAGCCGCGTCACCAACACGTGAGGACCGGCCGCAACAGGGATACTCGTAAATCCATCACACGGAAACAACGTGTTCTGGAACTCCTGGCCGTCGAGTCGCCACTGACCCGCGCGGAGATCGCCGCCCGCCTTTCCTTGGGCGATCGGCAGGTTAGTTACGAGCTGACCAAGCTGATCGCCGAGGGACTGGTCGCCAGAACAACCGCCACCTACAGCGACCCTAATGCCGCGTATCGCCTCACGAGCGAGCCGGTATGAGTTCCACGCCGTTTCTTGAAGCCGGCCGGCCTGATCGAGGGGCGGCACAGTGCGACGAAGCCATCCCGAACTGACTCCGGTCCCGCCAGTCCCGGGGAAGACAGCGACTCGCGGGGACATGACATAGCCGATCCAGAAAAAAGCCCCGCCAGTCCCGGAGGACGGAGGGGAGAAAGTATTGGCCACGATACCGGTGCACGCTCTGGCCCGTCAAATGCTGACGCGGTCGCCCATTGTGGTGCTTCGCTCCGGCAGCCCGGCCCGCGGTGTTGGCGGGATGATTCGGCCTCAATGTCTCACCGCGACCCGACCTTCGTTCCCACGACGCACCCACCCAGACCGCTGCCACTTTCCGTTGTCGACGACACACGGATCTCGAGGCGACGTCCCGGTCCGCTCCTTGTTTACCGAATTTGCCGGTCCAGCACCATGCCTATGAGTAGCGCCAACGGGTCGTTCGTCAGCAGCCTGTCGGCCTCGTCGAGCTGACCGAGGTGCAGTCCCACGTCATCACCGTAGCCGACCGTGCCGCGGCGGCCGGCAAGCCGCCGGTCAGACTGTCGCGATCATGATGAGATGATTATCTGTCATTCTCTGCCTGACTGTCATTCGCCGCGCTAGTGTCATCCACTGACAGATATACATTGAGTGACAAAAGAGGGCCGGGATGGATCGGAAGTGGTTGGCGCTGGCCGGCGTCGCGGTGGCCGTCTTCGCCGTCGGCGTGGACGGGACGGTGCTGGCGGTGGCGTTGCCGACGCTTGCGGTGAAGCTGCATGCCTCGGCCACAGATCTGGTGTGGTTCTTCCTCGGCGTATCTGCTGACCTGGGCCGTGGCGATGCTGCCGCTGGGGTCGCTGGGCGACCGGTACGGGCGGCGCCGGGTGATGATCGCCTCTCTCGCCGCCTTCGGGGCCGCCTCGGCCTGGGCTGCCTGGTCGGGCTCGGCGGCCATGTTCATCGCCGCGCGCGCAGCGGGCGGAATCGCCGGGGCCGGCATCGTGGTGATGGCCATGTCGGCAGTCACGGTGATGTTCGCCGAGGACGAGCGTTCCCGGGCGGTCGGCGTGTGGGCGGGCGTGAACTTCCTGGCCCTGCCGACCGGACCGATTCTGGGCGGCTGGCTGCTCGACCGGTTCTGGTGGGGCTGGGTCTTCCTCATCAACGTGCCGGTCGTGGTCATCGCGCTGGTCGCGGTGGTGGCGCTGGTGCCAGAGTCCCGCGGGTCAGACCGGGGCCGGCTCGATCTCGTGGGGATGACTCTGTTCGGTGGCGGACTGGCCGGGCTGGTCTACGGGTGCGCCGAGGCGGGCACCCGTGGTTGGGGTTCGGCGGTCGTGAGCGCCGCGCTGCTGGCCGGCACCCTGCTGCTGATCGTTTTTGCGCTCTGGCAGCGTCGCCTCACCCGCGGCCTGCCCGCGGCGCCGGTGTCGGCTCGGGCGCGGGAGCCGCTGGTCGACATCGGCCTGTTCCGCATCCCCGAGTACGTCTGGGGCACGGTCCTGGCCTTCCTGTGCTCGTTGGCGATGATCGGGGTGCTGTTCACCCTGCCGCAGTATTTCCAGGCCGTGCTCGGCGTGGACTCCATCGGCTCCGGCCTGCGGCTCCTCCCGCTGCTCGGCGGGCTCGCCGTCGGCGCGACCGGTGCCGAGCCACTCACGAAGACGATCGGCGCGAAGGTGGTGCTCGTCGGCGGCTTCGCGGTGCTGGGCGCCGGCCTGATACTCGGGTCCGCGACGAGCACGGGCAACGGTTTCGGGTTCGTGTCCGCCTGGACCTCGATCACCGGCGCCGGGATCGGTACGGTCCTCGCCACGGCCACCGCCGCCGCGTCGCAGCCGCCGCCGGTCAGCCAGGCGGGTGGCGAGGCAATGATCGACGCAGCACGCGCTGACACCGTTGTCGAAGGGAGCGAGTAATTGTCGCGGGAGCGGCCATCGTGGAGCCAGACGCAGACCATCGCGCTCAAGCAGGCGATCCAGGCGGCCGCGCTGCGGCTTTTCGCCGAGCGAGGATACGCCGAGACCACGGTCAGTATGATCGCCGAAGAGGTCGGGGTCGCGGCGCGGACCTGCTTCCGGCACTTCCCGACCAAGCCCGACATGGTCCTGTGGGACGCCGCCGACTACGACCTGCTGGCCCACTTCCGCGCCCGCCCGGCAGGCGAGGGCGTCATCACGGCCTTCCGCGAGGCGCTGCGCGCCGGCTACGCCACCCTGAGTCCCGACCAGCGTGCCCTGGAGCAGCACCGCACCGAGCTCATCGCCGCGATACCCGAGGTCCGCGCGGCGCACCTGGATCACCTCACCTCCGCCACGCACGAGTTCACCGTGGCCGTGGCGGAACGGGCCGGACGCAAGGCGGACGACCCCGACGTCGTCGCGGTCACCGGCGCCATCATCGGCATCATGATGATCAGCCAGCTCGACACGTCCAGGCGACCCGCGCCGTCCTCGCCGCATCAGGACCCGGTCGTTGCGATCGACGACGCCCTGGCCCGGCTGCAACGCGGATTCAGCACACTCTGACCGGAAATGGCAGCAGCGGAACCACCGGCGGCAAGAAGAGCTCGCGGCGGCGCGACGTCGATTCCGCCGGTCCCGGAGCACGAATCGGCAGGCGGTCCCGCCCAGGGCGGCGAGCAACCACGCTCCGGCGGTCCTGCCCCGAGCCGGCGGGCAGAACCCTGATGGCCGCGACGTCGGCCTCATGTCCGCTGAATTGTCCGGTGGTCGGCTGTCAGCCCTGTTGGGTCAGAATTCCGGCGCGTGTTCCTGAGCGTCCAGCAGTTCGTCGCCGTGCTGGAGTGTCCAGTCGCCGAGCGCCTTCATGGGGCCGTCGACCAGGCTCCGTCGAGCCGCCAGCTCGAGGAGGTCGCGGGCTTCGTCATCGGGCTGGGGTTCGCGGGCTTTGATCCCGCCTCCGCCGTTCCCCGCGTCCCGGCATCGTCGACAGCCAGGCCGGATGAGGAGACAGCCGCTGTCCGACCAGGACGCGCCCGCTCGGTGGACGGAGCGATAACCGGGTGAGCCGGACGCGGCGGATGGGAGCAGACTTACCGCATGAGCCCCAGCAGTCGTGGCCGTAGGAGCGGGCGGAAACCCCCCACCAGGAACAACAGGACCAGGTCACGCCCCACCGCCGTGTCACGTGTGCCGGACACGCAGGGCACGTGTGACTGCCCGGCGTGCTCGGGCGCCGACGGGCTGGGGATGGTCGTCGGTGAGCTGACCACGAACGGGGAGCTCCTGCTCACCATCGACGATCCGATGGAGGCGGAAGTCCTTGGCGCGACGCTGGTCTCAGCCAGCGACCTGATCGGCGAGGACGCCGAGGAGGCGTTTACGCAAGGGCTCGTCCCGGCGTTGGAGTCCACGGGCGCCGTGGAGGCGCTGGCGACGCTGCTGGCGATCGGCTCCGTCTCGCCGGGCCGTCTCGGCGCGGCCGCGAACGACGCCGCCGACCGCCTGGCCGAGGCCGGCATCACCCGCCCGGTATGGGCGGACGAGCTGCAGGCACCGGTGACCGCCGATGGCTTCCAACGCCTGGATGACGACCAGGAAACGGCCTCGATACTGGTCTGCTCGTTCCATCGGGCGGGGCGGGGGCACGCCGTCATCATCAACGTTGACCGCAACGACTGCGGCGCCGCCGCCGACGTTCTCTTCCTCGACGCCGACAAGCTGCCCGAAGCGGTCGAAACGCTGCATGCCGCTGCCAGCTCCGAGGGCGTCCGGATCAGGGCCGAGAACCTCAGCCCGGAGGAGTTCCGCTGGCAGGCCGAGAACGCCCTCGCCGCGCGGGCGGTACACGACGCGGGCGACGTCGCTCTCAACCTGGCCGAATTCCTCGACGACGAGGACGACAGCCCGGCCTATCCGGCGCTGGCGATGCTGCTACGGGCCCGGCTGGCGACTCTGCCGGAGCCCGGCAGACCACCCGCGCCGCATCCCACCGACGACGAGGACGACATCGGCCCCGACCTGACGCGGCTGCTGATCCCTGGCGGCTTCGAACTGGCCCCGTCCGACGTCGCGCCGTCGGCGGCGCTGCCGGCGAAACGGAAGAAGGCGGCCGGGCCAGCGCCGGTCTATCAGATCAAGGTCGTTCTGCGTGGCACGAAACCGCCGATCTGGCGACGGCTGGAGGTGCCTGCCGACATCCGGCTCGACCGGCTGCACACCGTCATCCAGGCCGCGTTCGGCTGGTACGACACCCATCTTCACGTCTTCGAGACCCGGTATGGCAGTTTCAGCAGCCCCGACGCGGATCCGGGCTACCGCGCCGAGGCCGCGGTGACGCTGGAACAGGTCGTGCCCACCGCGAACGACAAGATTTTTTATACCTACGACTTCGGTGACAGCTGGGAACACGACATCCTGCTGGAGAAGGTCCTCAGCCCGGATCCGACGGTGCGCTATCCCCGCTGCACCGGCGGGCGCCGCGCCGCCCCACCGGAGGACTGCGGCGGCATCTGGGGATACGCCGAACTGCTACAGGTGCTGAAGGATCCCGACCACCCCGAGCACGACGAGAAGCTGGAATGGCTGGGCGTCGACAACGCCGTCGAGTTCGCCCCGGAGCGGTTCGACACCGTGGCGGTCAACCAGGCGCTGTCCGCCATCCCCTGACGCACACCGTCGCGCACGTCGAAACCCTCGTAACGCAGCGCCATGGCGACAAGATCGGTGATCGCCTCCTCGTCGT
>NZ_CEVIVD010000006.1:0-33317 GCF_982290655.1 Protofrankia sp. CiP1_Cm_nod3 | reverse complement strand
GGCCCGACAGCGCCGGGAGCGGACCGGACAGGTGCGGAGGAAAGCTGCCCCGAACGGTGTGTATCCGATAGGGAAGCCCTGTTGGACGGCGCGGACGCGGCGGCGGCAACCTGGCCGGGGAAGCCGGCCGAACAGGCCAGCCGGCCGGTGGCGTCGACCGTCAGCCAGGCCCATCCCTGCCGGGCGAGATCGGCGAGCAGGGCCGGCGCGGCGTGGCCGGCGGCCAGGGCGGCCGTGGCGTAGGCGTCCGCCAGGGCGGCCGTGGCGTAGGCGTCCGCCCCGACGACGGTGACCGAGGCCAGCGCGCTCGCCGGAGTCCCGGTACGCGGGTCGACGACGTGCTCGCCCCGCTCCGAGACGCCCGACGTGGCGACGGCGAGATCCGTGCCCTCGACCACCGCGACGAGCCGGGCCCGCTCGAAGGGGTCGGCGATCCCGGCCCGCCAGGGCCGGCCCGTCCCCGAGGCTCCCCGGACCAGCAGGTCCCCGGCCGCGTTGACGCAGTGGTCCGGGGCGCCGGCGTCGGTCAGCGCCCGGGACGCCGCGTCCGCCGCCCAGCCCTTCACCAGGCCGGTCGGATCCAGGGTGCCGTCCGCCCGCCAGGCCGGGTCGAAGCTGCCGCCGGTCCGCTCCCGGCAGGCGTCGGCCAGCCGGTACACCTCGCGGACGTGCTCCGGGCAGTCGTCGAGGCCGATCTCGCCGCGCCGCAGCCGGGAGACCCAGGAGCCCGGCAGGAAGGTGCTGAAGTCCTCGTCCGCCCGGTGCAGCACCGCGGCCGCCGCCGCGATCGCCGCGTCCAGTTCCGAGGGGCCCAGCTCCGCCGCGCCGCGCGGACGGCGGATGTCGATGCTGACGACCGTGCCCATCACCGGTTCGGCGTGGACCCGGCCCGGCCGGCTAGGCACCGGCCCGGTCCAGGGCGGACTGGACGGACTGCGCGTAACCGTCGCTGGTGTAGGAGGCCCCGGAGACGGTGTCGATCCGGGCGCTCTGGACGTCGAGCACCTCCTGGCGCAGGATCGGCACCGCCCAGTTGTTGATCTCGATATCGCGCCGCTCCCGGTCCGGCAGCCGCAGGGCCACCACATCAGTGATCGTCTTTCCGCTCAGGACGACCTGGACCTGCACGAAGCCGTAGCGGGTGCGCACGGCGTCCCCCGTCACCGTCCGGGTGGTGGCCGTGCCCGACGAGCCGCCGGCGGCGGGGCTCGACGGGACGGATGTCGCGCCGCCCGCCCCGCCCGATCCGGATCCCGCGGGCCGGCCGCTGTCGTCGGCGGCGGACCCGTCGTGCCCGTCCGAACCAGCGGATCCGGAGGCCTCATCCGCCGGATCCGGAGCCGGGACACCTCCCGCCGTAGCGGGCCGCTGGCCCGTACCGGCCGTGGCCGGCGCGACGGCGAGCGCCACGGGCCGCTCGCCGGGCCCGGTCGCGGCCTTCGCGCCGACCACCAGGCCGACGGTCGCCAGCAGCGCGGCAAGGCCGAGCCGCGCCCGGTGGGATTTTCCGGCGTTCTCGTTCATCTCAGCGTGAACTCCTCAGTGTGGATCTGCTTGCCGGACAGCCCGAGGCCGCGCAGCGCCCGGACGACCGCGTGTGTCATCCCGGCGGGGCCGCAGACGAAGACGTCCCGTTCGGCGACGTCCGGCACGGCCGCGACGAGGAAACGCGCCGCCAGCGGGTCGTATCCGAGGTCGCGCCGGGAACCGACCACGCGGTGGACGACCAGCCGCCCGCTGCCGACCAGCCGCCCGCTGCCGGCCAGCCGCTCGAACTCCTGCCACAGCGCGAGATCACCCGCCCGGCTGACCCGGTGCACCACCACGACGTCGTCGCCACGGGCGAGCAGCTCCTCCGTGAGCGCCCGGACCGGTCCGATCCCGCTGCCGCCGCCGACGAGCAGTGTCCTGCCCCGGCTGGCGTGCTCGGCGGTGAAGTGCCCGAACGGGCCTTCGGCCACGACCGGGGTGCCCGGCCGCAGGTGGGCGATCGCGCGGGAGTGGTCGCCGGTGGCCTTGACCGTGATGCGCAGCCGGTCCGGTCGCGGCGGGGCGGACAGCGAATAGGGGTGCGCGCTGACGAGATGCCCGCGGGCGGCGAACCGCCACAGCAGGAACTGCCCCGCCACCGCACCGAGACGATGCAGGTCACGGCCGCGGATCCAGACCGAGACGACCCCGGGCGCCTCGTGGACCACCCGCTCCACCGCCATCCGGTGCCGGCCGACGGCCACGGCCGGCAGGACCAGCCGCCAGACGACCAGGCAGCCGGCGACCGCGAGGTACATCCCCTGCCACAGCAGCCGGTTGACCGGATGGCCGACGAAGTCCGCGCCGGTCGCCGTCTGGTGGGAGTACGCCAGGAGCACGGCAAGGTAGGCGGTGAGGTGCAGCAGGTACCAGGCCTCGTAGGAGACGCGCCGCCGGACCGCGCGGGCGCTGGCCACTCCGACGGCCACGAACAGCAGGGTGCCGATGGTCGCCTTCCACATCTCCGGATAGGTGGTGACCACCGTGACGAGCTCGGACAGCGGCTGATGATGCGTGGTCAGGCCGTAGCCCCACACCGTGAGCAGGACGTGGACGACGATGAGCAGCACGACGTTCGTGCCCAGCCCACGGTGCCAGGCCGCCAGCCGGTCGAGCCCGACCGCACGTTCGAGAACGGGGATCCGTGCCATGAGCAGGAGCTGCACGAGCACCAGGTAGGCCGCCAGCAGGCCGCTGACCCGGCCGGCCGCGGTCATGGCCGGCCCGGCGCCGCGCACGCTGGACGCGGCGGTGTCGAACCACCACAGGGCCACGACCACGGCTCCCCACACCACCAGGGCGAGCCGTACGGCGAGCCGCGGGGACCAGCGCGGGGAGCGGCGCGGCGGCACGTGCCGGCCGTGGGCCGCACCCGGCACGGCCTGGTCTCCCGGCGGGCGGGGAGGACCTGGCTGCCGCGTGGGCGCCGCCGTGCCGACGCGGGCCGGCCCGCGCGTCCGTGTCCCGCCAGCCGGATACCACGTGAAGCTCATGGACACGGATGATGACCGTGAAAGCTGGGAAAACGCTGTGAAGAGCCTCAGAACTTGCCGGGACTTCCACGGTCTTCCTACCCCGACCGCAAAAACCGATCGTAGGGCTCCCGACCGGCCGCGGGCGTCCCGACGAGATGGCGACGGCTTTCGACGCGGGGCGGCGAGGGGACCGGACCGCCGGGTCGGTTAGTGGACTGTGTCGGATGGGAGATAGCACAGCGGCGACACAAAAATACCCTTGATAACCGAGCCCCGAAGTCACCGCCTCGGGCCACGCACAGGGGGAGGCCGATCGTGCCGCGTTCTGGTTGGGACCAAAGCCAGTGGATCGACTACGACGCATACGTCCTGAACGTCTTCGCGGGAGGCAGCACGGCCTGGATCGAGTACCGCTACACGATCGGCCATGTCGGATGGCGGCGGATCTACACCGCGCCGGACTCGACCGAATCAGAAGTACTGACAATCGCCACCGCCGCCAAGGCTTCCGGCCGGCCGGTACGTGTCCGGGTGACCAACAGCAGCGGCCCCGGCGGCACAGCCGAAATCGTCGCCATCCAGACGCTGTGACAAAGGAGCTGTGACGCTATGGCCAGGATTTCACCCGGGCAGGAAGCGGAAACGACACCGTTCGGCGCCGACCTCCGGCCCTTCACCGATGGTGACTACATAGCCGCGCCCAGCCGGATCCGTCCCGACGATCTCGCGGAACCCGGGCCAACAGGCGCGGACGTACGGACCGTCGACGGTATCGACCGAGCGGCGCTCGTCCTGTGGGACGTGGCCGGCGACGAGCCGCACCCGCTGGGCGCGGTTCTGCGTCCCGCTCCGGCGGAACAGCAGAGCTGATCTTCACCTGTTCCTTTTCACCTTTCCTCTTTCTTCTTTCTGTTTCCTCTTCCTGTTTTTCTCTTTCTGGTCGGGTGAAGGCCCAGCGCCCCACCGTCCGCACCCGGCCCCGAGCTCTCATCTCATGCGGGACCACGGCCTGCCGGCCGGACGGAGGGCGGCCGGCAGGCCGTGGTGCGGGGCCCTCCTACCGGATGGGCTTCGTCCCGATGACGACGGTGGCGTTCAGTTCGTCGGACGTGACCACCTGTGGGAGCAGCCCGTTGCGGACGACGGCTTCGACGGTCCGCGCCGCCTGGCGCTCGCTGGTCTCGACCAGCAGGTGGCCGCCCGGCGCCAGCCGCTGTGGCGCCTCGGCGGCCATCCGGCCGCCGGCCGCCCAGGGCAGCACGCCCAGACGCTCTTCGTGTTCGCGACGGCGCCAGCCGCAGCGGTCGGCCGACGAGCCGCGACAATGGTCACTGTAAGGATGCGATCGATGACCTGACAGAAAGGGTCTTGCGATCGGGCTCACAACGGCGCACTCTTGTAGCTGTCCGGTCGGGTTGTGGTTCTTCCAGCGTTGGTCTTGACGACGGACGCAGGCAGACGTCATCCCGACCCTGCTGGCGGGTATCCACACCCGCTGTTGCCGTGGAGGAGCGCAGGTGCCATGAACGCCATCGACTGGGCGGAAGCCCCAGGGTCGGGGCGTCTCAGGCTTCCCTCCCGCCCGGCCTGCAGATCCGATTGGTTGCCACGGTCACGCGTCGGCGGGACGTAGGTAGTCGATCACGCGGCGCTCCGGACGACGATCGTCATGGAGCGCGAGCCCTTCTCTGGATTCATTGCACGCCTGACGCTGTCAGGCGGTCTTTTCGTCGCTGTTGTTTCCGCGCAACGGGAGGTGATCAGCGTGGCCACTGTCACGACTAACCTGCTCAGCACCCCGCTGGAGGATCCACGTGTCGAGCGGGTGCGCCGCACCGCCCTCGCCGCATACGTCGACGGAAAGATCAGCTTTGCTCAGGCGAACTCCCGTGTCCGCAAGGCGCTGGAAAGGTTCCACGTCTGATCTGACCGCCGTACGCACGACCGCCAACCGGCCAAGGTCCCGGTCAGCAGGTCCAGCCGAGCCGAGCCGATCCGATCCGTCGGCAGGCCGGGGAAGAACGCACCCGCCAGAGCGGTCTCGTTCTTCTTCCGCCCCGCCCGGCGGACGGCATCAGCGACCCGCTGTGACGAGTGGAGTTCTCTACACCGCCACTGCGGCCGTTCGGAGTCACTGCGGCCGTTCGGAGTGCGACTCGTGCTGGGGCTCCCGCTCGTGCGCGCCGCCTGCCACCCGGTCCCTGCCCAGACCGAGAATCCCGGCCGCGACCAGTACCAGGGAGGCGACGAAGGCCACCATCCGCGGTCCTTCGGGTGCCGACTCGTCGAACAGGGTCAGCCCGAGCATCACCGGCAGGAAGGCCGATACCCCGCTGGTCACCGGGAAGGCGATCACCGCCGCCCGCCCCTGCAGTCCCCGCTGCTCCAGGCCCAGGGCGAGCACGGAGAAAACGATCAGGACGTACGGGGTCGGGGTGGCCAGCAGGCGGGCCAGCTCATGATCGTCCAGGTAGAGGCCGATCTGACGGGTCGCCAACGTCGCGATCGCGTAACAGGCCCCCGCGGACAGCCCGAACAGCAGGGCCGCCCGGGCAACCCGCTCCGCCCTGCCCGCCTGGTTCGCCAGCCAGGCGCCCACGGCCGTGAACGTCAGCCCGCAGGCCAGGAACAGCCCCATATCATGATTGCTCGCCGGGTCACCGAGTTCGGCGCCGCGGCTGAAGGCAAAGGTGAGCAGGACGATTCCGGCAACCATGGACGCCATCCCGCGCCAGCCGGCCCGGCTGATCCGCTCCCCGAGGAACCGCCGGGCCAGCAGCGCGAAGACCACCATGTCGCCCGCCATCAGCGGCGCGACAAGGGCCACCGGGGCCACCGACAGGGCCAGCACCTCCAGCAGGAACGACCCGGCCTCGACCGCGAGCCCGAGCAGCCACAGCGGGCGCACGGTGAGACGGAGCAACAGCCCGAGCCCGAGCCCGCCGCCAGGCGGTGCCTGCCGCGCCGCGACAGCCTGGATCATGGGGGCCATCCCGTAGAAGGCCGCTGACACGACCGCGATCGGCGCGCCGACGGCAAGCGCGTCGTTCACGCGCCGCCCGGAATCCGGCCGAGGTGCGTACGTGCGCCACCGCTGCGTCCCACGTCTCCCACCATCCCACCTCCGCTGCCACGCCACGCCCGTACGGGCTGTCTCCTACCAGTCCTACCAGCCATTACCGAGCTCGACCTGACTGAGCGCGGCGCCGAACGCCTGCTCCCAGGCGTCCGGCGTACCGACCACGCGGACCGAGGGCGGCTTGGTGCGGTCCAGCGCGGCAAGCACCGACCGGCGCAGGGACGCGGTGTCCGCGGAGGTCACGTCCGCCCGGCCCCGGTCGAGTTCGAGCTGGAGGTTGTCCCGGCCGTGACCAGGCACGACGTCGAGCAGCAGGAGATCGCGCCCGATCACGCGGGCCTCGCTGCAGGTGTCCCCCGACGAGGTGACCACAAGATCGCTCGCTGCCATCAGCTCGGGGATACGGTCGGTGAAGCCGAACGGGATGACCTGCTGGCGCGTGCGCGCCAGTCCCCGCAGCCGGGCCTCGAGCGAGGTGTTGCGCCCGGCCACCGCGATCACCCACACACCGGCCTCGGCCAGCGCCCGGGCACCGTCGACCAACGGGCCGAGGCCCCAGGAGCCCGACATCAGCAGTACGCAGCGCGCGTCGGCGGGGATGCCGAGAGCAGCCCGGGCCGCCACCTGCGTCGGTGGGTCGTAGAAGGGCTGGCGCACCGGCGTCGGGACGACGGCGATCCGCGCCTGGGGATGGAACCGGCGGACGAACCGCGCTGCCGTGGCCGAGGTGACCAGGTACAGATCGGTGTTGTCGTGCACCCAGAGCCGGTGGACGCAGACATCCGTACAGAACACCGCCGTGATCATGTCAGGATGCTCGGGCTTGATCCGGCTCGCCGCCGCGGCCCCGGTCGCGAAGATCGACAGAAGCAGCTCGACCGGCTGCTCACGCAGCGTCGACGCCAGCCTGGGGACGAGGAACCGGGACGCGACCGCCTCGATCACCCGCGCCAACGGGCCGCCCGGCCGCATCTGCGAAAAGTGCACCGCGTCGTAGAGTCCCGGCACGGCCAGCATCCCCCGGAACACGGCCTCCCCCATGGCCCCGGCACGGCCGCCCATCATGCGCAGGGAGTCCAGCGTGCGGGTGGAGAACCCACGCAGGGCCAGCGAGTGCGCGCAGGCCTGCGCCATGACATCGTGGCCCATCCCGAGCGAGCCCGACAGCAGCAACGCCCGCTTCCCAGCGTGCTGGGGCTGCCGGGCCGGGACCGTCACCGGGCCACCCGTGGGGCCATCGGCCATATCGTCGATCATGACTTACTCGGACGATGCCGGGACGCCGACGCCGTCGGCCGCCTGGCGGGGTGGTACCGGGACCACCTGGTCACGGGTGGGCCGCCGGTCGGCCAGATACCACTCGACATACTGCCGGACCCCGTCGGCGAACCGGGTGGTGGGACGCCAGCCCAGCAGCGCCTCGGCCGCCGCGTTCGACACCGGCCGCCCCCGGAAGTCACCCGGCCGCGCCGGCACGTGCTCGATCCGGACGCCGGGGACATGGTCACGGACCGCCTGCGCCATCGCCAGCACGCTGACCCGTTCGTCGCCTTCGAGCGCGATCGTCGCGTTCCGTGCGGAGTCGGCCATGGCGAGCACGTGCGCGTCGGCCAGGTCACGGACGAACACGTAGTTACGGAACTGCTGGCCGTCGCCGGCGATCGTGAGCGGCTCCCCGTCGAGCGCCTTCCGGAGAAACCGGGCCAGGACGAGTTCGTCGCGCATGCCGGGGCCGTAGGGAATGCCGTAGCGCAGAATTGTGAAGTCCACACCATAGGTCTGCTGATAGCTGTGGAGCAGCAGCTCCGCCGCTATTTTGGTGGAGGTGTAGACATGGCCGGCGCGGGCCAGCGCGAACTCGACGTCCTCGGTCAGCGGGTGCGGGTCGTCCGGGTCACCGCCGGCCGCGCCGTAGACCCAGACGGTGCTGGCGAACAGCACCCGGCGCACACCGGCGACGCGCGCCGCCTCGCAGACGTTCGCCGTGCCCTCGACATTGAGCCGCACGGTCCGGATCGGGTCGGCGAAGGCGTGGTCGACATTGGACATGCCGGCGAGGTGGAAAACCACCTCGCAGCCGTCGAACGCACTGGTGACGGCGGGCAGGTCCAGAACGTCGAGTGCTCTGCGGTCGGCTCGTGGATCAGTCTTGTGCGTCTGTAGATCGAGTGAAATCACGTCATGGCCGGCATCGGCGAGCCGGTCCACTACATGGGCCCCGATGAAGCCGGAGCCGCCGGTGACGGCTATACGCATGGTCATCCGTCCAGAATTGTCGGTTGCGGGCCGGGTCGCCCGGTGCAATTGCCCGAGAACTGCTACGAACGATGATCACCTGGTCAGAGCTGTACCGCCAGGGCCTCGAGAGCGGAGGCGAGCGACGCAAGCACATGATCCACCTCGGCCCCGGTCATGTCCGAGTGGACCGGGAGGCACACGTGACGGGCACACAGATCCTCGGCGACCGGCAGGTTGCCGCCGGCATACGACGCGAAGGCCGGCTGCTGGTGCAGGGGTGCCTCGTACACCTCGCCCGACAGTGACACGCCGTAGCGCTCCTTGAGCTCCTTTTTCAGCCGGGCCCGTTCAATGCCCGGACGCGGCAGGGCCAGATATTTGTAGAAGTTGCCGTACCCGCCGGCCGGCACCCGGACCGGCTCGATCCCGTCGATCTGGTCGAGTCCCGCGTCGTACCGGGCGGCGGCCCGGCGGCGGACCTCAAGGAATTCGGACAACCGGCGCAGATGCACCAGTCCGGTCACGGCGTGCAGCTCACTCAGCCGCCAGGCGTAGCCCTGTTTGATGTGGACGTTGCCGAGGAAACCGGCTTTCCCCTGGTCCCGGAATATCACCGCGTCGTCCCGCACGCGCTCGTCGGCGGTGAGTATCATCCCGCCCTCGCCGCTGGTTATGACTTTGGTCGGGTAGAACGAGAACGCCGCGGCCACGCCGAAGGACCCCGCGGGGCGGCCGTCATGACTCGCCCCGTGGGCGTGCGCCGCGTCCTCGACCAGAAAAATGCCCCGTTCGTCACACAGCGCCCGAATAGCGTCGGCTTCCGCAGTGATCAGGCCGCCTATGTGCACCAGAACGACCGCCCGGGTACGCGGTGTGAGTACAGCGGCCACGGTGGCCGCGCTGAGCGCGAACGTGCCGGGGTCCACGTCCGCGAAAACCAGGTCCGCGCCGGCCCGCAGGACGGCGAAACCGGTGGCCGCGAAGGTGTTCGTGGGTATAATGACGTCCGAACCTGCCACGTCCAGCGCCCGGAGAATAATCTCAAGCGCCGCGGTGCCACTACTGACAGCAATGCCAAAAGGGGCGCCGTGGGCCGCGGCAAAGGCGGCCTCGAACTCCCTCGTATACGCGCCGAGCGTCAGCGCCCCACTGGCCAGTATCTCCGACACCGACGACGCAATCTCCGCGCGATCGGCCTCCGGGAAGACGATCCGCGCTGATGGAACCTGCATCTGCACCCCTTCAAAGTCCCGCGTCCTGTCAAGTCACCACCTGCCGGTCCGGGCACGGTGGACAGCGACGCTACCGGTTCACCCACCGTGCGGCTGTCAGGATCATCCTGCTCTCGGGCATCCTCCCCTGATCCTTTTCACGGCCGTCCGGCGGAGAGCCGCCCGCCCGGCCCAGGAATGACCACCGAGCACCCGGTTTACGTTTTAGCGTATCCATTAAATAATAGATCTCATTGCCGTCCAATACCCGTCCGACAGATACTCGTCCGGCCACAGTGGGACAAGTCACCTGGACGATCCCACAAACCGGCCACAACGGCCGCGAGTACGAATCACAACAACACGACCATGGTCTTGCGATCAGCTGACAGGCGCATTTTACGGCTCGCCGACGACCGGAGACTACCTCCTGTCACGTTTACATAAACGGACAGTAATATCGATCTTCGGAAGAAACACCCGGCCGCTGGACGTGTTCACGAGGCCGACAAGACCAGCAAGACTGGCAAGACTGGCAAGACTGGCAAGACCTTCATATCCGGCAGAGTCGGCGAGGTCGACACAATCGACACCAAGGACTGGCCGTTCGGGGGGATCCACCGCCGTCGCGGCTCGCGCGGACGAGCGGCATCCGATGCGCCCGCCACGTGGCCGCCGATCAGGCCCGACCAGACATGAGGGCAGGTCGCGGGCAGCATGAAAGGCCCCGGCAGAGGGTAGACATGATCTGACGTACGGGGGGAACGCAGATCACTCACCGCTCTGCCGGGACGCACAGCAAGCGTATCGGGAAGGCGCCCATAAGGGGAGCAGGAACGGCCAGGACTTTGGTCCCGTCTCGAGTCCCGTCCCAGCACCGTGACACCGCCACGGACCCGTTCGTTACGGATACGAGTCCGATCGGGATATCCATGGGCACAGCGGACACGAAGGGGCTCTCGTGATCTGGCGCCGGACCTGGCCTCCAGCGGATCTCGCACCAGGCCGGGGACAGCGCGATCATTTTCGGCGCTCGGCGGCCCGGCCGCGGGAGCGGATGATCCGAAAATTCCCGAAGATCTTCAAAGCTCGACGGATCCGAGAGGCCCGGAGGGCCCGGACGCCGGGACCGCGGGCTCGGGGTGCCGCGAATCCGCCGGCCCGCGACGCGCTCGAAGGAGCCACAAGGTGACACGGAACAAGATTGTCAGAAGCCTCGCCGGTGTCGTGGAACTTGTCGACAAGGTGGAGCCCTGTATCGAGCTCCAGGACACGATGACCGGCGGCGAGGCAGCCCGCGAAATGCGTGACGCACATGTCCGCTACGCCCGGCTCGTTCATCTGGAAAAAGATCTTGCTCGATCATCGATCATCACTGTCGGAGATCTTGACAGGCTTTCCGACCCCGCCCGCCCGCTGGTGGATGTGATCGACACCTTCCAGCCGGAGATCTTCCTCGACTGGCGCGACTTCCTCACCGACGCGGTCAATCGGGCACTGCGTGACATACCAGCGGAGACGACCATCACGGTCGAGGACGACGGCCAGCCGCTCGGCGTCCTTTCGGCCGGGACCGTCCAGGCATTCGTCTCGACCAGCCGGGAGTGACCGGCGGCGGCCTCGGCCGAGCGTCACCGGCTCGCGCCGGATCGACGACCGGAGGCCGGCAGTGGGAGACGCCCGCTCGGCGCTGCGCTCCGGAGCAGAGCGGTTGACGTCGGTATTGACGCCGGCCCTGACGTGAACCCGCCGCCGCACACCGCCCAGCCAGGTGAGCCGGCCGGTGCCGGCAGGCCACACAATATGGGACCATATCGCTCGACAGTGTTCCCATATCGCACGGGAGCACCATGCGGCACCCAACACAGGAAGGCTGCTATTCAGCCATGAGAGCATCCCCGGTGTGCCGTACGGATATCGACGAACACAAACCGGGAGAACTCGGCCGGATCCCGGATCGGTGCCGGCTTTCGGCCGGCACCACCCCGTCCACCCTGCCAGTCACGCCAGGTGAGCGCATCCGACGATTCCAGCCATCGGGACCGTCCCGGTCCGTCCGATGACAGGATTCCGGCCAGACTGGATTACGACACCGTCCAGCACCGCATAACCGGAACGGCAGACCAACATGGCAGACAGAGCATGAACATCGAAACTCCCGGCTGGTTCCGGACCGCACTCGAGCGGCGGCCCGAACAGTATGCGACGGAGGTCGAGGGATGCCGGATCAGTTACCGATGCTGGGGGGAGCCGGACCGGCCGGGAATCGTCCTCGTGCACGGAGGCTCCGCGCATGCCGGCTGGTGGGACCACATAGCGCCGTTGATTGACAGCGAATACCGAGTTGTCGCCATCGACATGTCCGGCCATGGCGACAGTGGGCGCCGTGACGATTACAGTCTCCAGAACTGGGCCGCCGAGATAGTCGGCGTCGCCGAACACGCTCAGCTGGCCGGCAGCCCGATCGTGATCGGCCACAGCATGGGCGGCTGGGCATCGATCATGGCCGCCGCCAGCTACCCGGAGCGGATCAGCGGGATCGTCATCCTCGACGCCCCCGTCGCCGACGTCACCCCCGAGGAAAGGGCCGCCCGCGAGCGCACGGCGTTCGGGCCGCTGCGGGTCTACCCGACCGTGACCGAGGCGCTGGCCCGCTTCCGGACCGTGCCCGATCAGCCCAACATGCTGCCCTACGTCGTCAACCATGTGGCACGGTCGTCCATGGGCGCCGTCGAGGGGGGCTGGACCTGGAAGTTCGATCCAGGGATCTTCCGCGGCCGCCGGCCGTCCCCGCAGATCCTCAAGGAGGTGCGCTGCCGGGTCGCGCTGTTCCGGGCCGAACACGGTCTGATAACCCCGGACATCGGTACCGAGATGTACGAACTGCTCGGCCGGGTCGCGCCGGTCATCGAGATCCCGCTCGCCGGGCACCATCTCATGCTCGACCAGCCGCTGCTGCTGGTCACCGGCATCCGGACGTTGCTCGCGGACTGGCAGCACTCCGTCCCGCAGACCCGCCCGAAGGTCGGGACGAACATCGCGTAGCTGCCTGGCAGGAGCCGCTGGAACGCCCCCGGCTCCGGGCCGTCACCCGGTATAGCCGGATGACTCCGCTTTCCCGAGACGATGGGTGGGGATCAGCCCCGTCCCCGGCTCCCCGCCCCGCTTCCGCCGTGCGTTCACCGGTTCGGCGTTCACCGGCTCGGCATCCACCGGCTCGGCATCCACCGGCTCGGCATCCACCGGCTCGGCGCTCACCGGCCCGGCGCCGACAGGTTCGGCGCCCACCGGCGCGGCGCCCGACACGGGTGCCGTCGGCTGACCGGTTCCGGCGGCGAAGGACGCGACCGCGGCGATCACCAGTGTCGCGATCGAGAACACGAACACGGCGACGAGGCCGTCCGCGAACGGCCCGGAAATCAGGTTCGGGAAAAAGGCGTGCCCGGTCACGTGGGCACCACCGTCCGGCAGCGCCGCCAGTGTCTGCGGTGTGAGCAGCTGCTCCATCGGGTTGTAGCCGAGAAATGCCGAGAACAGGACGCCGATCGGCGGGAGGCCGGCCACCGTGCGCGCGGTCGCGTCCGGTACGCCCTGCGCCAGCAGGCCATTGAGCATCGTCGACGGCAGGGTCCGGGAGAGACCGATGACGATGAGTGTGAACACCAGGCCGATGGACAGCACGATGGCGGAGTTCTGGAAGGTCGCCGTCATACCGGCGCCGACCCCCCGCTTGTTCGCCGGCAGCCCGTTCATGACATCGGCCCGGTTCGGCGAGGAGAACAGGCCGGTACCGATGCCGTTGACGAACAGAATCAGCGCGAACGACGGATAGGAGAAGTTCACCGGTATGATCATGAAAAGCACGAAGCTGGCAATGACGGTGACAAGACCGCCGACCGTGAACATACGGGCGCCGAACCGGTCGGAGAGCGTTCCCGCCACCGGCGCGGCCACCAGGAAGCCGATCGTCAACGGGATCATGTAGATACCCGCCCACAGCGGCGTCTCGGCAAAGCTGTAGCCGTGCTGTGGCAGCCAGATCCCCTGCAGCCAGATGATGAGCACGAACTGCAGCCCCCCGCGCCCGAGCGACGCCAGCAGGGAAGCGATGTTGCCGGCGGTGAACGAACGGATGCGGAACAGCCGCACATCGAACAGGGGCTCGGCGACCCTCGACTCGATGACCGCGAACACGACCAGGACCGCCAGCCCGCCGGTCATCGCACCGAGCACCCAGGGGCTGGTCCAGCCCATGGTGTGCCCGCCGTAGGGCTGGATGCCGTAGGTGATCCCGATCAGCAGCGTGATCAGCCCGCCGGCGAACGTCGCGTTTCCCCACCAGTCCATCGCGGTGCGTTGCCGCACCCCGTTGTCCCGGAGCTTGGCGTAGGCCCAGAAGGTCCCGAACACGCCGAACGGCACCGATACCAGAAAGACGTAGTGCCAGTTGATGGGGGCGAGCACGCCGCCGAGCAGGAGCCCGATGAACGTACCGGCGATGCCGGCCACCACGTTGATGCCCAGCGCCAGCCCCCGCTGCTGGACCGGGAAGGCGTCGGTGAGGATCGCGGTGGAGTTGGCGAAGATGAACGCCCCGCCCACGCCCTGCACGATCCGCCAGCCGATGAGCCACAGGGCCGCCGCGCTGCCATCCATCCAGGTGAGGGCCAGCAGGACGGAAGAGACGGCGAAAATCGCGAAACCCATGTTGTACATGCGGACGCGCCCGTACATGTCCCCGAGGCGCCCGAAGGTCACCACCAGGACGGCTGTGACGATCAGGAAGCCCAGCATCATCCACAGCAGATAGCTGGTGTTGCCCGGCTGCAACGGGTTGATGTTGATACCACGGAAGATGTCCGGCAGGGCGATCAGGACGATCGAGGAGTTGATCGTGGCCATGAGGATGCCCAACGTGGTGTTGGACAGCGCGATCCACTTGTAGTGCCGGCCCGGCGCGGTGGGCTCGTCGACCACGGCGGACGGTCGTGCCGTGTCGCGGTCGTCCGCCGTGGTCGGCTCTGCATGATCCGTATCCCGCACCTGGCGCCCCTCCTCGAACGTCGGCGATGCCTCGCATCGAAAACTTGCTTAGTAAGACTAAACAAGTTCCGCCCATCAAGGAAGACAGAAAATTCCGATCATGGCATGAAGATCTCAGTTATGACAACAAGTTCACGTCACATACACAACGAGAGCTCTTCTGGGATCGTCCGATGATCAGCTACAGCAGGCGCCGCCGCAGCAGGCGCCACCGCCGGACGGAACAGGCAGCGGCGGGGCCGACGCCGACCCCGCGCGGCTGACAGCGACGGCGGTGAACAGCCGAGTGGTGTCGATATGGCCGTGCGGACATGGATTGTCGGCGGCGGCCGGTTCGGTGATGCCGCGTCGCACCTCGAAACTGGTCTCGCACGTACGGCAACGGTACTGGTACGCAGGCACGGGCTGATTTTACGCCGACCGCTCCACCGCGATGACAAATCACCGTCGCCGCGATCACGGCCCGCCCACACGCCCGCCGGTCCGGGCCGCTGGCAGCGCGACAGTGGTCCTCGCGGGACCTCGCGGGACCTCGCGCTGCCGCGGGCCCGGGTTCCCGGCCGTCCAGGCGGCCCGGCCGGGTGGCGGATTCTCGTCCGGAGCCATCTTAGGACGGGCCGGTTGCCGCCGGTCAGCAGAACCGGACCGGCTGGCCGGTCGCCTCCAGAACCGACAGCCAGAGGTCACCGGCCGGATCGACCTGGCTGCGGTGGCTGATGGCCATCGTGATCGGGACGTGCACGAACCGGCGGCGCCACCGCCCGACGATCACTTCGGTGCGGCCGGACATCGCCGCGTGCACCGCGGCATGCGAGAGCCGGATGCAGTACACACTGTCATAGGGGTTGGCCGGCACGCCGCGGATCACATAGCTCGGGTCGATGTACTTGAGGTTGACCTCCGTCTTCGCGGCGCTGAAGTGGTCCGTGATCCGCCGGGTGAGGAACTTGCCCACGTCCCGCAGCTTCACGTTGCCCGAGGCGTCGCTGCCCTGGGGCGTGTGGGGCTCCTCCTGGGCGAGGAGGTCCTGGCCGGCGCCTTCCGCGACGACGACGACCGCGTGCCCCCGCTCCTCGACGCGCCTGTGCAGGAAACGCAGGAGACCGCCCTCGCCCTCGAACCTGAAGGGCACCTCGGGGACGAGCACGACGTCCGCGTCGCTGTTCGCCAGGGACGCGTAACATGCCAGAAAACCCGAGTGCCGGCCCATGAGTTTGACGACCCCGATACCGTTGGGCGACGACGTCGCCTCGACGTGCGCCGCCCGGATCGATTCCGACGCCTTCGAGAAGGCGGTCTGAAAACCGAAACTCTGGTCGATGTACGGCACGTCGTTGTCAATCGTCTTCGGCACGCCGACAACGGCAATCTTGTCCCCGCGCTCGCGGGCGACCCGGCCGATCTCGAGCGCGCCACGCAGCGAGCCGTCGCCGCCGACCACGAACAGGATGGTGATGCTCATCCGCTCCAGGCAGTCGACGATCTCCTCCGGGTCCTGCTGGCCCCGGGACGTGCCGAGGATCGTTCCGCCGTTCTCGTTGATGGTGCTGACAAGCTCCGGGGTCAGGTCCAGCACGCTGTGGGCGTACCGGGCGATGAACCCCTGGTAGCCGTTGCGGAAACCGAAGATCCGGGTGACGCCGTAGTGGGAGGTCAGTTCCAGGACCAGGCCTCGGATGACGTCGTTGAGGCCGGGACAGAGCCCCCCGCAGGTCACGATTCCGACCCGAGTCTTCGACGGGTCAAAAAAGATCTTCCGTCGCGCCCCGGCCGGCTCGAAGCCGGGCAGGTCGTCCAGTGACACGTTGCGCCGGGAAACCATCGACAGCGTGTCGTCGAGCAGTACGCGGTCGTCCTCGTCGACGTAGTGCTGGGTCGTCCGCTTGTTGTCGATCAGCGGCGCCAGCGGCGACTCGATCCGGCAGGGCCCCAGCACCCTGACCGAAGCATCCGGGACATCGTCCATCAGTAACACGCCCTCGGCGACCCCGGGAGCGGGCCCCCGGGTGGCGGCTGGTCTGCCGGCAGCCGGCCGGCCGGCAGACCAGCCGCCGCACCAGCCGAATTTCCGACACAAAGCAGATATTCTCGAGTGAGACGCACCACGACCGTCAGATCTCCTTTCTCGCCCACTCGCGTCAAAGCGTACCGGCCGAGCTCCCGATGCCGATACGGGAGACCACAAACCACGTAACAACGGACGGCGGATGAAACCCGTCCTTTACCGGGTGGATACACGTGGGAACGGTACCCGGGCCGGCTGCCGGCGGCCGCTGGCGGCTGGGCGGCGGCCTGGCAGCAGGTCGCGGTCAGCGCCGGCCCACAGCCGGGCCGTCCCGGCAACGGTGCCCGCACGAGCCAGGAGTGAGATGACTAACGACGCGCGAAACAGGAAGTGACAAAAAAGACGGAGGGCGTGTAAGTGGACGACCTGGGCCGGCCGGGGCCCCGAGGCCGCCGCCAGCGCGGAGCACGCCCGCCCGTACCCGCCTACACCAGTCCGGCGGTCCGGTCGTGCGGGGTTCCGGCACGTTCGACCGGCCGGGCCGTCAGCACGGGCAGCCGTTCGGCGATGAGCAGGGCGAGGTCGTCGTGCAGGTTGCCGCCGACATGGCCGTGCACGTGGGAGACGAGCCGATCCAGCGCGGCGTCGAGGGTGACGGCCGCAAGCGCGGCAAGGTGGTCGTCCAGGCGGAAGAAGGCCCGGTCGCTGTTGCGCGCCTCGATCAGGCCGTCGGTGAACAGCAGCAGCCGGTCACCAGAATCCCACCTGCTGGTGGTCACCGTGAAGTGCTCGGCGATACCGAGCGGAGGGCTGGGCTCGATGATCTGTACCGGGCGGGCGGAGCCCCCGGACAGGAGCACGGGCGGCGGGTGCCCCGCCGAGATCATTCGCAGCATCCCGTCCGGATGGACGTCGACGATCAGGACGGTGACGAAGTCCTCGGGCCCCGCCTCCCGGCAGACCGCCCGGGCGCAGGCCTCGGCGACCCGTTCGATCTCCGGGTAGACGACGGCGGCCTCCCGGAACGCGCCGAGGACGACCGTGGTCAGCCGGACCGCCGGCAGCCCCTTGCCCTTCACGTCCCCGATGATCATCCGGGTGCCGGTGGGCGTCGTCACCACCTCGTACAGGTCGCCGCCGACAAGGGTCTCGGCCGCCGCGGAGAGGTAGCGGGCGGCGAACGCGATCCCGTCAACCGCCCCTGGGACGGCCGGCAGCAGCGCCCGCTGGGCCACGTCGGCCACGGCGCGGACGCGTCCCAGTTCCTTCTCCCTGCGCAGCCGCGTCACCGCGACGTAGCCGGCGACACCGGCCTGGATGGCGACCAGGACACAGGATGTGACGTGCTGCCCGCTACCGAAGTCCTCCCAGACTCCTGACACCACGCCCGCGGCCACCGCGGCAAGCCCCACGATCACGGTGACGACCGGCGCCCCGGTGGCCGAGGCGAGCAGCGGCACCAGCCCGTAGAAGCCGGTGAGGTTGATCCGCGGGACGACGATGTCGGCGACGACCAGCACGACCAGCAGGCCCAACGGGCCCAACGGGCCGCTGTCGGTCGCCGTGACCGCGTTTCCGTCTGTCCGCACTGTCCGCATTGTCCCCATCATGACCACAACCAACGAACAAGGAAACGCCGATCACCACGATACGGCCACGGGCCAGCCGCGCCACGCGGCAGGGACGCGGGCCGGGCCGCACCCCGCCGCCCACCGCCGGGCGAGCGGCGGCACCACCATGATCCAGCCATGCACAGGAGATCATCGACGCTTGCGCTACAGGTTGCAGTCGCCAACAAGACATGCCCAACACAACACTGCTGGGCCGCAGTAGACACGGGAACATCAACTGTGCACCATCGGTGGCAATGCAGACGAATGATGTGAACCCGACAGGTGGCCGATACCGGCCCGCCATCGACAACGGAGCCGGGCCTGCGCCGGCCGCCGCCCCGCGGATCGTCGCGGCTTCCCGATCCGCATAGGGCCGACGGCCGGGCGGCCAGCGAGGCGGGCACACCCACGTCTGCCACCGGAGAGGACCTCAAAGAAAGATCGGCAACAGTCGACCGGAGAGCACGCGACCATGGTTTCCCTCGGGTGCTCTCCGGCCTGGGCAGACCGTCAGCGGGGGGAACACGGTGTGGAGGCAGACACTGCTTCAGCTACGAGCAAAGATCTTTGCGTCGGCGCGGAAGCGCTCGAGCTCCTCCGCGCTTATGGTGGGCCGTGACGAGCGGGCCGCGGCGAGCAGGTCCTCGGTGCTCACCGGCAGCCGCTCCCCTTCGTCGACCGCGCGGAGGAAGGCCGCCGCCACCGCCCGCTGGACCATGGACGCGAGATCGGCCGGTGTGAACAGCTCCGTCGCCGCGACCACCGGTTCGATGTCGACCTGCTTGTTGTCGATCCGTTCGAGGAAGCGGTCGAGCAGCAGGCGGCGTCCGGGCGCGTCCGGCGGCCCGACCGGGAGGATGAGGTCGAAGCGGCCCGGGCGGACGAACGCCGGGTCGAGCGCCGCGATCGAGTTCGTCGCGCAGATCAGCAGCCGCCCCGGGGTGTTGCGGAACTGGGGGATCGCCTTCAGCAGCTCGTTGACCACGGACTGGCTCTCCGGCCCCACCGCGTCCCGGGACTGGGCGATCTCGTCGACCTCGTCGATGAAGACCACCACCCGTTCGACCTGCATGAGCTCGGTGATGGCCGTGCGCAGCTCCGCGGCGAGGTTGCCGTCGCCCGCCGCGACCAGCCGGGACGGCAGCAGCTCCACGAACGGCCACTCCAGACGTGCCGCCACCGCCCGGGCGAACGATGTCTTACCGGTGCCCGGTGGCCCGAACAGGAGCATGGCCGTCGGGGTGACGACCCCGTACGTCTCGGCCAGTTCGTTTTCCTTGATGGGCAGCAGCAGGCGTTGTTCCACCAGCCTCTTGCCGTCGGCCATACCGGCCAGCCCATGCCACTCGGCCGCGGTCAGCAGGGTGCCGCCCCAGCGTTCCACGGTCGTGACGTCCGCCGGACGCAGCGGTTCGTACTTCTCGTAGAGCGTGAGTCCGGTCTTGGCGAATCCCCGGTTACGGAAGGCCAGCTCACCGAACTGCCCCGGCGCGAGCAGTGTCGTGATGCGGCGGTGCCCGGCGTGCAGCAGCTGGTTCTCCAGCGCCTGGAGGAGGGCGGATCCGATCCCCCGGTAGCGCCAGGCCGGCGAAATCGCCAGCGCGACCACCTGGGCGTGCCCGCGCTCGTATTTCGCGACCGCGACGCCCACGAACTGGTCAGGTGTGACGGCAACGACCGCGGGGGTGCCCTCCCGCAGCGCGAGAATCGTGTCGGTCAGGTCAAAGGACGGTCCTTCCGCGTCGGCTCTGACCTCCTCAAGCAAATGGACCGTCGCAGTGTGATCGTTGGTGTCGTAGGACCGCACGTGCCAGTTCGTCACAGCCGGCTCCCTTCACTCGTGTCACTCGTGCGCAAGTAGGTTGGATTACCTGTCGCGTCGTTCACACTCGGGCGGCACTCGCGGCGGCGGCAAGAATCCCGCAACGCAGGATGAGGAGCGCCCGCGGGCAGGAGTGTCATTTCGTGACATCCTGCCCGCGGGCGCTCCGAAGGAGTCGGATCACCACCCCGCCATGTTCTCCTCCGGGGTCACGGGCGGAGCGGGAAAACAGTGGTATCCGATCTGGTGAGTTGGTCGGCTGTACCGGCCGGCGCGGGTCATCCATCCGCGGAGGGGAGCGCCAGATGACCCGCGCCGGGGTCTCACCCAGGGGCCACGGCCATTGTCGGCGGTCACCTGGGGAGCTTTTTTCACCACATGGTCACCGGCCGCGCGAGCCGGCCCCGAAGCGGCCGGGCGCAACCGGCGGGCGGTGGGCGCCCGCCCTTCTCCACCGGGTCGCGGCCGAGGTGGCCGGCGTGCGGCACGGAGATCCACGTGGCGTTATGTCGTTACGATTCCCGGTCGGATTCGCGCCGGCCCGGAAGGGGCGGCCGCAACCAGCCCGGACGAGCAGTGAATATTTCGTCGCGGTAACAGTTCCCGCATTTCCGGTAAACCCGCCGGCGTTCCCGCCACGGGGTGGGCGTCCCGGTACGCCGGGACCGCGGCGGACCGTTCCCCGCGGGCCGCGGCCCGCGCCTCGAGGACGGTCGACGATCATTGTCGCCGCCCCTGCGAGTCGGATCATCAGACCGCGCCCCGCCGAGGCCGTGGGATCGCGCACTCCCCCGCCGACGGGGCGGCGGACAGCAGCTCCCGGCCGGCCCGAGCCAGCTCGTCCGACAGTTCGGTCAGGCCCAGCCGCCGGCCGACGGCGGCGCGCACAGCCCTCAGATGCGTGAGCAGGGCACGGGCCTGGTCGATCTCCTCGTCCGGCGCGCCGTCGGCGATCAACCGGGCGAGCGACGTCATGACATCGCTTTCCGAGGTCACAGCCTCGGCATATTCACGTGCGGCTATCCATAGCCGGGCCGCGGTGTGCTGCCAGTCGGCCATCGCCGCGGCCATCGCGGCGGCCATCGGCACCGGGGCTGCGATGCGCTGCAACGTCGGCGTGCTCACCGTGGTACCCGTGGCGCCGGCGGGTTGACCAGCTGGCGGCGCAGCGCACGGCGCTCGTCCTCGTCCAGGCCGCCCCACACCCCCGCGTCCTGCCCGGTGCCAAGCGCCCAGTTGAGGCATTCCCGGATCACCAGACAGCGGCGGCAGACGGCCTTGGCCTCCTCCAGCTGCCGCAGGGCCGGCCCGGTGGTACCGACGGGGAAGAACAGCTCCGGGTCCTCGTCCCGGCAGGCGCTGCGCTGGCGCCAGACTTCCAAATCCTCCGCGGACTGCGGCTCCTGCGCTTGGACCCGGCTCCACATGTATGCGGAGTTCACGTCCTCGAACTGGCCGCGCAACTCGCCGTCGGCGTCCAGCACAAGAACTCTGCTACCCATACGACACCGTCCTGTGGTCGCGTCGAGATGAAGACTAAATCGAGCAGAAGCGTATGGCCGGCCCATGTTGCTGTCTACTCACAATGTTTCCGAACGCGAGATCCGGGAATAGTACCCACGGAGGCCCGCGGAACCCGGAAATAAGGCCTGGAGGACAACAGCCGGCGCTCCTGATTCGTTCGGGATGGTGGAATTCAGGGCCCGGTGGTACAGCTACCGGCCAGTTCACGGATCCGCACGATCACCGTCCGGATACTCCGCGTGTGCCCGAGTCCCACCGTGGCGGGGTTCCGGCCGGGGCCGCATACGGGGCCGACGAATACCCGCGGGGGCGGAATCCGGGAAAAATCAAGGTGCTCCCCCGCGGGCCAACCAGGAACAACGACTCACCACAGATGACCGCGGGTCCTTAGACTCCGGTGGGGGGGTTGGCTACGTTCCGAGTACATGCCTTGACATGACGGCCAAATGGGAGAAGGTCAGATGCCTCCTCGAAGGGTTACCATCGGTCCGTTGCAGCATGCACGCCAGATCCGCGGCCTGTCTCTGGCGCGGGCAGCGGAAGAGATCAAGAGTCTCGCCGAGGACATCGGTAGACCGTGGGATGCGTTGACCGCACAGCGCCTCTCGGAGTACGAGGGCGGCAAGCGCCCAAGCTGGGAACACTGTGATCTCCTTGCTCGCTATTACTGCACGAATGTCGTTGCCCTAGGCTGGGCGTGCGACTACACCGGGCCCGAAAGCGGGGCCCTGGCACTCCTGGCCAATTCAGTTGACGATGGGGAGGCTCGATGGGCAGACGCCGATCTCGACCTTCTGTGGAGACCTGACGGATTGAACGTCGGGTTCGAGGAGGTGACCGCCAACATGGAAAGGCGGAAGTTTCTGAGTGTGTCCGGCGTGGCACTGACATCGGTCGCGCACCACTGGCTCATGACCGATTCAGCCGGGCTCGCCGCGACACTCGAGGGAAAGCGTGTGAGCGACTCGCTCGTCGCCGGCTTCGAGCGGCGGGTCGAAACGCTTCGCCGAATGGATGACGTTCTCGGAGGAGATGACATATACGAGCTGTCCATGGCGGAGCTGCGGGTCGCCGTGCGCGTCCTGCGGACCGCGCTGTACGGCCACGCCCACGAGGCGCGGCTGTACGCCGTCGCCGCGGAGCTCGCCCGGCTGGCGGGCTGGGCCGCGTTCGACAGCGGCTACCACGGGGGCGCCCAGCGCCTGTGGATGGTGGCGCTACGGGCCGCTGGGGAGGCCGGGCAGCCGGCGCTGGGGGCCAACATCCTGCGCTGCATGGCCGAGCAGGCGTCCTGGTACGGCGACCCGAACGACGCCATCACCATGCTCCGCTCGGCCCAGGCCGGCGCCCGCACCGCGATGACCGCCACCGAGAAAGCAGCCATCTCCGGCGCGCTCGCTCTCGCGTACGGCCGGGCGGGTGAAAGCGCCTCGGCCGCAAGAACTGCCGAGGACGCGGTTCATCTCATCAATCAGTCTCAGCCGGCAGAGGATCCGCCGCATATTTACTGGTGCGTGCCGCCCTGTATTTCACTGTTCGCCGGTGAGGCGTTGTTGTCCAGTGGCGACGGGGCCGCCGCGATTCCCTACCTGGATGCCGCAGCCGAGGGCCTGGCCGGTGATTTCCCGCGCGCCCGGGTGGAAGCCATGACCAGGTTGGGTGTCGCGCACGTGCGGGCCGGAGATGCCGAAGCAGCGGTTCAGCTCGGGCACCAGGCCGTCGAACAGGCGGCCCTTCTCGACTCCGGTATGGCCGGCAGAGATGTGGCGACGCTGTGCCGTGAGATCGAACTTACCGGATACCCCGGAGCCGCCGATCTCACGGATCACGCCCGCGTCGCGCTGACCGCTGTCGGCTCAGCCTGACCGGCCCGCGGGCAGCTCCACAGGCCACACAGCCATGATCCTTCCAGGTCGGAGGCTCCGGTTCGGACCGGCTCCGCCGGCCGGACGGAGCCGGCGGACCCGGACCGCCTGATTACTGAAGGCGACATCATATTCGGTTTCCGTGACAGGAACCGGCTCTACGTTCCGGCGCCGGACAGGGCACCGAGGGCCTCGGAGGCAGTCGGGACGACACCACCGTCCCGGCTGCCTCTTTCCCTTTTGCCCTGAAAGACCGATTCGGCACAATTAAATGATCTTCAAGGTCATTGTCAACACTGTGATACTCGTCACATCAATAGATCAACCTAGCCCAACCCAGGCCAAATTTTCAAGATCCAATCTTTCGGAGAACACACGAGGATCACATATACGATCTTCATCGGCGACTCCTGTGGGCGACGAATCCAATCCTTACAGTAATGACGATTACGGAGAGTTAAATATACCCGAAGTGTCCCGCCAAATGCCCACCCGCGGGGCACATCTGGACCACGCCACGAACAGGGCAGCCGGTAAGACAGCGGCAGAAGAATCCGGATCTTCAGGGCCTTTCTGCCCGGCCACCGGGCCGGGAAACTGATAGCCAGGTCACGCCCGGGCGGACCGCCCGGGTTTGTCCACCCGGCCGGACGACCGGCGTGCGGTGGGTATGCGGTGGGTATTCCGCCCACGCCGGTATTCACGCGCTCCCCGCCACCGGCCCAGCCAGGCAGCCGGCCCCGTGGGCCCATCACGGAAGAAACATGATCGATTCAGCCCCGCCCTCGGACCGGGCCCAGTGGGTACTGATCGCCCGAATACCGGCTCGCGCCGGCGGAGATCAGCCAAACGGAAGATCTATCAAACAAGATCGATTTTTCCGGCGTCAGCAAGCCGTCAGAGACGGGTCACACCGGGCAGCCGCCCCAGGACAGGCAGGGCCACGAAGCCCTCGGCGTAGGCGGCCCCGATCCGAGCGCCCCACAGCCGGCCGAGGTTCTCGGCCATGGGAGCGAACTCCTCGCTGATCGGCTGGGTGCCACCGTGCGCACGCAGTGCCCGGAGCTTGACGTCGAAGGTGGCCGTGACATCGACGATCGTGGTGGCCCGCACCGGGCCGTCCATGGTCAGGGAGTTGTAGCTGTCGCAGGTGTAGAGCCGGCGCGGGCAGCCGGTGGCGAGCACCGCCCGCGGCAGGGCCTCGAGCACGGCCGCCGCGACCCGCCGGTGGCGCGGGTGGACGTCGGCCGGCGGATGGGTCACCACTATCTCGGGAGAGAGCTCGACCAACAGCTCCTGGAGCTCGACGGCGAGCCGTTCGGGGTCGAGGACGCGCAGGCACGCGCCGAGAATGCGCGCTCCCGCGGCGGCCTCGGCCATCCGGTCGGCGGTGTTGCGCGGGACGGCGACGGTGACCTCGGCCGCCCGGGCGTGCAGGGCAAGGGTGCCGCCGGCCCACAGCTCCGCGTCGTCGGGATGGGCCATCACCGCGAGCACGCTGCCCGGACGGGCCGTCCCGGCCGTCCCGGCCGGCGTGGCCGTCCCAGCCGCCGGATCGTGGTCATTCATGCCGCTGTCCGTTCACGTCCACCCACGCCCTAACCCATCCCGAAATAGCTTCCATTGATCAGGTCGGGATCGGCGGCGAGAGCCGCCGCGGTGTCGCTGAAGGCTATCCGGCCCCGGTCGAGGATGTACCCGCGGTCCGCCGCGGCGAGGGCGAGCGACACATGCTGCTCGATCAGCAGAATGCCGGTGCCGTGCTCGTCCGCCAGCCGGCGCAGGACGGCCAGCAGGCTGAGCGCGAGATCGGTCGCCAGGCCGGCGGAGAACTCGTCGACCAGCAGCAGCCGCGGCCGGCGGGCGACGGCGCTGGCCAGCGCGAGCTGCTGCCGTTCGCCCCCGGAGAGCTCGCCGCTGCCACGGTCGAGCAGGGGGCGCAGGGTGGGGAAGCTCTCCAGCGTCTTCTCGATCTGGTCACCGGGCCGGCGGCCGACAGCCAGCCGCAGGATCTGGCGGACCGTCAGGCCGCGCAGCGGCGTGCCGCCCTGCGGCACCACCGCCAGGCCGCGGCGGGCGAGCCTGGCCGGGTGCGCCCGCCGCACCGGCTGCCCGAGCACGGTTATCCGGCCGCCCAACGGCGCGATCGTCCCGGTCACCGTGCGGACCAGAGTCGTCTTGCCACCGCCGTTGGGCCCCAGCAGGGCGACGACCTCGCCGGCCCGGACCTCAAGCGAAAGGTCGTGCAGCACGGGAACACCCGCGTACCCGCTGACGACCTTCTCGACGAGAAGTGCCCGCTCCGGCCGGGCCTGCGTGGGCAGCCGTACCGTGCTGGCCGGCGGAGCGCCGAGGTAGATCTCACGGACCTCGGCGCGCTCGCGGATCTCCGCCGGCGGGCCGTGCGCGACCATCCGGCCGCCGCTGAGCACCACGACGTCGTCGCAGGCCTCGAAGACCAGTTTGATGTCATGGTCGACGAGCAGGATCGCGCAGCCACGTTCGGCCAGCCGTCGTATCCGGCCGGTGAGGACGGATCGGGCGGCCGAGTCCAGGCCGGCCGCCGGCTCGTCCACCAGCAGCACCTGGCCACCCGCGGCCAGCGCCCGGCCGAGGCCGACGGCGAGCCGTTCGTCGTGGTTGAGCATGGCCGGCAGTTGCTCCGCGACCGCGCCCAGCTCCAGCGTCCAGGCGGGTTCCGGCCCGGCGACCGCCAGGTTCTCGGCGACGGAGAGATCCTCGAACAGTTCCAGGGACTGGAAGGTGCGGGCCAGGCCCCGGCGGAACCGTTCGTGCGGTGGCAGTGTGTTCAGCACCGTCCCGTCCAGGATGATCCGGCCGGCGCTGGACGGGGTGAATCCCGTGATCGCGTCTATCAGGGTGGTCTTCCCGGCGCCGTTCGGCCCGATGAGGCCGGTCACCCGACCAGCACGCAGCGCGAACGACACGTCGTGGACGACCTCGACCTTCCCGTAGCGGACGCACAGCCCGTCGACGTCCAGACGTATGGTCACCGGGCCACCTCGGCATGTCGGGCCAGCCGCCGGGCCGGCTTCGATTGTCGTGGATCGTAGGCAAGCCCTTCCGGACGCACCACCACCAGGACGACCAGGGCGACACCGCACAGCAACGACTGGTAGCGCGCGAGATGGCCGAAGTTGTCCAGCACCGTGAACACCACACCGCCGGGGGCCAGCAGGCCGCCCAGCATCGCCCCGCGCACGCTCATCACCCCGCCGACCGACGCGATCGCCAGGAAGAACAGGGACGCGAACACCCCGAAGGAGTCGAACGACAGCCTGCCCTGGCCGTAACCGATGAGGCATCCGCCGAGACCGGCGATCCCGGCGGAGACGGCGGACGCGAGCAGCTTGGTCCGGGCGGCGTCGACGCCCATGGCCGATGCCGCCCGCTCGTTGGAGCGGACCGCGAGCATGCGCAGGCCCGACGTGGACCCGCGCAGCCGGGCCACCCCGAAGCCGCACAGCGCGAACACGCCAAGGCAGAGCAGCCCGTACCCCAGCCGTGGGAAGCCCTTCCCGGCCACCCCGAGGTCGAGGCCGAAGAGCTCCGGCGGCGGGACGACCGAGCCGGCAAGCCCACCGGTAATCAACGGGTTCACAAAAACGATCTCCTGGAAGGCGACCCCGGCGGTGAGCGTGACGATGGCCAGATCGACCCCTCGGATCCGCCGCGACAACGCCCCGAGCACCAGGCCCGCGACGGTGGCCGCCGCGGTGGCGAGCAGCGGCGCGAGCGGGAACGGCACGCCCAGACCGCCCTGCAGCCGGGCCAGCAGGAACCCGGCCACCCCGGCCAGCGACATCTGCGCGAGGGAGAGCTGGCCGGCGAACCCGGTCAGCACGACGAAGGACAGGCACACCACGGCGGCAGCCAGGCTGCGTTCCAGGCCCAGCCGGTAGGGGCCGCTGAGAACGAGCAGCGTGAGCGTTCCGGCCGGCACGAGGACGGCGAGATCGCGCAACGGACGTCCGGTCGGCTCCGCGCGCGGCAGCCGCGCGACCGCTGCCACGGCCCTGGCCCGCCCGGGTATGAGCTGGCCGCGGGTGACCGCGACGACGATGAGGACGAGCAACGGGAACAGCGTCCGCAGACCGGGCTGGTTGAGCCATGGGACGTCGTGCTGCAGAGGCAGGAGAACCGACTGGAGCATGCCGAGCAGCAGCGCGCCGACAATGGTGGCGCCGAACGACGACAGCCCACCGAGCAGCGCCGCCGCGAGCGCGGGAACAATGAAAAGAGTGTAGGTGGACGGGCTCAACACGCTGATCGGGGCGACGAGTATCCCGGCGAGCGCGCCGAGTACGGACGCCACGACCCAGCTCACCGCGGCGACCGCCTCCGGGCGGTAACCGAACTGTTCCACCGCCTCGTCGGATTCGGCGACCGCCTTGGTGGCGAGCCCGAACAGCGTCCAGCGGGACACCGCCCACATGATCATGCCAATGCCCGTGACCAGTACCGCGAGCAGCGGACGGTCGACCGGAAGGGCCACTCCGAACGCGGAGAAAGATTTCTGCGGAAGTACGGAATCGATGAACCTGTTGTCCGACCCGAACTGCAGTACCGCCAGCGCCTGGAGGGCGATCATGAGGCCGACCGAGGCGACCAGGGACAGGGCTGGCGGGGCGTGCCGGAGCGGCCTGAATATGAGAAAGTACACAAGCAGGCCGAGGAGCGCGGCCATGGCCAGCGACACGGCCAACGCCAGCGCGAAGGTGGGGCGGTCGGTCAGATGAATACGGGGCGGAAGACCCACGACGGGCAGGACGATGTCCCCCACGTCCCGCAGTTCCGCATACTGGTAGGTGGCGTACATTGCGAACGCGGCGTGCGCGACATTGACCACCCCCGAGGCGCGGTGTATCAGCACCAGCCCAAGCCCCAGCGCCGCATACACCGCGCCCGCGCCCAGACCCAGGATCAGTGCCGCGACATACGTGGACACAGCGCTCTCCAATCGACAGGGCAGCCCGTTGCGGACCAACACGGTGCCTTGTGGGCTAAGGCAGTGTAACTTCTGGCAATATGACGCTGTCCCGCCGTGTCGTCGCAGCAGCCGCAGTCACGTTGGCCGTCCTCGCCGGGTGCACCAGCCAGCGCGGCAGCGGCTCCAACAGCCCAGGTCAGGCCGCAAACCACCTGAACGGGCCGCCTGTCAAGATCGGCTTCGTCTCCATGGAGAACACCCCGCTCGGGTCGTTTCCCGAGACACGAATAGCTGCCGAGAGGGCCGTCGCCTACGCCAACGCCGTGCTTGGCGGGGTTCACGGCCGGCCGCTCGAACTCGTCCCCTGTGCAACAAATGGCTCACCGGAGTCGTCCCAGGACTGTGCCAACCGGCTCATAGCCGCGGGCCCCGTGGCCGTGGTCGGCGGGGTGGATCTGAGCACCGAGGCGGCCATGTCGCTCTACCAGCAGGCCGGCATTCCCTATGTCAGCGGATCACCCCAGCTGAGCGGGGAGCTGAGCTCGCCCAACTCCTTCTCGCTGACCGGTGGCACGCTCACGGAACTGCTCGGGATCACCGAGTACCTGACCACCACCAGGCATGTCACAAAGGTTCACGCCCTGTACGCGGACCTGCCCGGGCTGCTGACCGCCGCCATTCAGGGATCCAGGAGCATCCTGCAGAAGAAAGGAGTCTCGGAGATCCAGCTGGTATCGGAGAAAGTGGACACGGCGGACTTCGCCCCGGCGGTCAGCCAGGTCGCGTCCGGGAACCCGGACGCGATCGTCGTTGTTTTCCCGGCCCAGTCGTGTGCCCGTATAGCCCAGGCCGCCGGCAGCCTTCAGGTGAAAGCACCGATATACTTCGTCGGCTCCTGTGCGACGGCCGCGGTGGCACGTGCCGGCGGCCAGGCCACCAGTAACATGAACTTCGCCTCCAGCTATCTTCCGCTCGACTCGACCGGTGATGACAAGGATGCCAAAGCATTCCGTGATAATGTACCGGAAGCATCGCGCTCGCCGTTGTCACAGGCGTCTTTCTCGACCGTTCTCGCGGTACGGTCACTGCTCGCCGAGATCACACAGACGACCTCCGGAGATCTGCGGGACGCGTTCAGGGCGGCCCGGGACCATCCGAACGTGATGGCCCATCCGTTCACCTGTGACGGCACCCTGATAAAGGCGTTCCCGGCGGTCTGCAACACGGCGGTACGCATCCTGCGGTGGTCGGACGGAAGGTTCGTCGACGCCACCGGCACCTGGGTGGACGGCCGCGGGCTCATGTCACTGATCGGATGATCGTCAGGCTCACCGGCCCGCCGGCACCGCCGATCGCTGGCGGCGCCGGCGGGCCGGGCATCCCCGACGCCCGCGCGGCATCCCCGGCGCCCGCGCGGCACCCTCACGCGCACGACGGCCCTGCATCCTGGCATCGAGACGGGCGCCGGGACGGCCAGCCCGCGACCGCCTCGATGCAATCCGTATTGACAACGGTTTCCAGATCGGGGACAGTTCCGCTCGGATGAACCACCCCGAGCGCCCAGGAGGTTCCGTGTCCCTGACCGTCTCCCCCGACCTGCTCGCCCAGGCCGAACGCGGCCACGTCCCGGACGACGCCTTCCTCGCCTGCGTGCGCGACTCGCTGCCGTACGCCTACGAGCTCGTCGAACGGCTCGCGGGCAGGCTGCCCGGCAGCGATCGCGACTTCGCGGACAACCTCGTCCCACCGCCGGACGACGCTGCGCAGGGGCAGCTGCTGCGGGCGATGGCGAGCACCGCCATCCGGGCCGCGCTGGAGAAGCGCTTCGGCGTGGCCCTCGCCTTCCAGAACTGTCACCGCCTGGCCGCGTTCCGGCCGGAGGCGGTCGGTGGGGAGCAGCACCGACGATTCATCTCCAACGAGAGCCAGGTACTCAACCAGCAGCCGGAGTTCGTCAACTGCTGATCGTCAACCGCTGATCCCGCCGCTGGCCAACGGGCCCGGCGTACCGCCGTGCGCGGGCGCGCCACCGGGCCCGGGCAGCGGGCTCGCCTCGCCCGCGGCGCCCCCGGCCGGCCGGGTCCCCCCTCGGGCCCGCCGGCGGCGGCGGGACGGCGTCCCGACGGCGGGCGCGAGCAGCGCCGACAACGCGAAGACCCCCGATGCGGTGAGCACGATCGCGCCACCGGCCGCCACGGACCACTGCCGGCTGACCGCCAGGCCGATAACGCCGCTGGCGGCCCCGAGGGAGACCGAGAGCACGGTCATGCCCCGCACGGTGTCGCACCACAGCCTGGCCGTCGCCGCCGGCGCCACGATCAGCGCGACCGACAGGATCGTCCCCACCGCCGGCACCGAGGTCACGATCGTCGCCTCGACCAGCAGCAGGAGGACGACATCGAGCCGGCCGGCCGGATAGCCGGCCGCGACGGTCGCGTCCCGGTCGAAGGCCCCGAAGACAAGCTCCTTGGACAGCAGCGCGAGAACCACCAGCACGACGGCCGCGACGATCCCGGAGGTCACCAGGTCGTCGGCCTGCACGGTGAGGATGGATCCGACCAGATAGGCGGTGAGGTCCCTGGTGAACCCCGACTGGGCCGACAACAGCAGCACCCCGAGGGCGAAGCTGCCCGACAGCACGACGCCGGTGACGCTCGTGCTGTCACCGCGGGCGGACAGCGCGGCCACGGCAAGAACCACCAGGAAGCCGAAGACCCCTGACCCGAGGTAGAGATTGATCCCCAGGATCGCCGCGAGCACCACCCCCGGGAAGGTGGCGTGCGTCATGGCCATCGTGAAGAAGCTCAGCCGCCGCAGCACCACGTGCACGCCGACCGCGCCGCACAGCGCGCCGACGAGCACCGCCTCGACCAGGGCACGGCGAGTGTAGGAATCCGACAGCAGGTCCAGGGCGGCCATCTACCGGACGCCTCCGCCCACGTGGGCCTGCCGGGCAGGCCGGTCGGCCGGGAGCCCGTCGACGTCCGCGACCTCGTCCGGCAGCCGCGCGCCCCGCCGCCAGCGGCGCCGGACGAGCGGGCCGACGCCCAGCGCGAGCAGGTAGAACACGACCAGCGCGAGCACGATCGTGGCGCCCGAGGCGAGCCGCACCCCGTGGTTGATCGACGCCTCGTAGCTGGCCGCGAGCCCCAGCCAGCCGCCGAGCACGCCGAAGAGGACCGCGAGCCCGGTCACGACCAGCAGCCGGTCGGAGAGCAGCCGGGCGGCGGCCGCCGGAACGACCAGGAGCGCGATGCTCAGAATCGTCCCGACAGCCTTGACCGCGGCGACGACGACCAGAGCGATCATCAGGTTCAGGACGAGGTCGAGCAGCACCACGCGGTAGCCCATGGCCCGCGCGGTCTGCTGGTCGAACGTCCGCAGCAGCAGTTCCTTGCGCAGCGCGTACAGCACCAGGCCGACCACCACGGCCACCACCGCCGTCTGCGTGATCTGGGTGGAGTCGACGGTGAGCACCCGGCCGAACAGGAACGTCGTCAGGTCGGCGGTGTAGGACCGCTGCCGCGACACGAGCACGACCCCCAGCCCGAAGAACGAGGTCAGCAGGATCGCGAGCGCGGCGTCCTGGCCCACCCGCGCCCTGGCCGCGGCGACGGTGAACAGCACCACCGCCAGGACCGCGAAGACCAGTGCCCCCGGGACGATCCCCGACTGCCCCGACACCAGGTAGCCGATGACGACCCCGGGGAAGACGGCGTGGCTGAGCGCGTCCGCGAGAAAGGCCAGCCGGCGCAGCACCACGAACACCCCGACGCCCCCCGCGAGCGCACCGAGCAGCAGCACCTCGACCAGCGCCCGCCGCATGAACGGCAGCGCGAACGGATCCAGCAGCAACCGGCTCAGCACCGCGGATCCCCTGCCGGGACGCCGCCTGCCGGGACGCCGCCTGCCGGTGCAGCCGCCGCCGGCCCTCTTGCCAGCGGCCCTCCCGCCGGCGGACGGCTCGGGAACGGGTGGCCCGCCCAGGTACGGCTCATGCCGGCTGATACGTAAGCCACCCGGTTTACCCCTATTTGGGGTGATACCGAAGGCATCCGAGGTACTGACCCGTGGACGGGTGGCTCACGGCTGGGCAACGATGACACCTTCGCCCCGCAGCTCGAGCGCGGCGCTGCCGTAGGCCGCCCGCAGCCGCTCGGGGGTGAGCGTCGCCGCGGTCGGGCCGAAACCGAACTGGTGCCGGTTGACCAGGCAGACGTCGTCGCAGGCCAGGTGCGCCAGGGACAGGTCGTGGGTGCTGATGACAACGGTGGTGCCGGCCGCGCGCAGACCGTCGATCGCTGACAGCAGCGCCTGCTGGGAGAGCGTGTCCACCCCGTTGAACGGCTCGTCCAGCAGCAGCAGCCTGGGCCGCTGGGTCATCGCCCGGGCAAGCAGCACCCGCTGCCGCTGGCCGCCGGACAGGGTGCCGAAACGGTCACCACCGCGGTGGGCGAGCCCCACCGCGGCCAGCGCCTCGGCGGCGATCAGCCGGTCGGGCCGGCGCGGCCGGCGTACCCAGCCGATCTGGCGGTAGCGGCCCATCAGCACGACCTGGCCGACCGAGACCGGGAAGTCCGGATCCAGGGTGTCGGCCTGCGGGACATAGGCGACGTCCTGACGGGCCCGGACCGGTGTCCGCCCGAGCACCTGGATGCGGCCGCGGACGACCGGGACGAGCCCGAGGATCGCCTTGATCAGGGTCGACTTGCCGCCCCCGTTCGGGCCGATGAGGGCGACCATGTGCCCCGCGCCCACCACCCCGTCCACGTCCTCGAGGACGGGCACCCGGCCGTAGGCGACGCTTGCGCGGTCGAAGACCACTACGGGGGAGAGACCGTCGTCGGCGTCCACGGGAGCTGTACCAGCGTCGACGTCGGCACCGCCGTCGACCTGGGAGCCGACCACCTGTTGCTTCACTTCACCATGCCTCACCGCAGGCCCTGGCGGACCATGCCTCA
>NZ_CEVIVD010000005.1:85469-86732 GCF_982290655.1 Protofrankia sp. CiP1_Cm_nod3 | reverse complement strand
CGCGCGGCCTGCTGACGCGCGGCCTGCTGACGCGCGGCCTACGGCGCGGCGTGCGGGCGTAGCGACGCCGCCAGCGCCCCCAGGTCGGCGGCGGACGCCCCGCCCTTGCCACCGCCGTCGGAGACGATCAGCACGACGTCACCGGTCTGGCGGGTCAGCGCCAGATGGCCGGCGTCATCCCGTCTTTCCTGCCAGGACGTTCCGGCGAGCTCGACGGTCCCCGTCACGGGCCGGTCCCCCAGGACGCGTTTGACCGCGTCCCGGGCGTTGCTCTCGTTGAGCTGCGCGTATGTCCTGTCGTCCGGGCGGTCGACGACGTACCCGATCGTCAGCTCGACCGTTCCCGGCTCGGTGTCCGACAGCCCGGAGGCCCGGACCGAGGTGGCCCTCCAGTGGCCGGGCAGGCCGGTCGGCGCCAGGACACCGAAGGGCGCCGACCGCGCGAACGCGGCCACCGGGGCGGCCGTGTCCACCGGGCGCACCGGGTCGCCGCCGCCTCTGGGCATGAACAGCGCGACCAGCAGCACCCCGGCCATCACCACTCCGAGGGACAGCGCCATGTCTCGGATCGTTTCCTGACCGCGTCGTCGTGCCATCGTTCCATCCTGCCGTCCCCGGGACGCGGCCCGACGGGACAGTCGGCCCGCTCGGTCCCTGTCTCGTCCGTGGCGATCCCGTACCGATCATCGTCGGACGGTGGCCCGCGCGCCCGGCCGGCCACCCGTCATGACGGTGGACGGCGGTGGGCCGGGCTGCCGGCGCCCCGGGGCCACAGCCGCGACAGCCGCACACCGGATTCAGGAAACATCATCGATAAAATAATTCCCGGACGCCTGTCGAAGCACCGCCCGTCGAAGCACCGCCCGGCTGAAGTGCGGCCCTGTTGAGGAACGGCCTGGACGTAAGCCAGATAACAGCGTGTCCTCCGGCCAGGCCGAACGCCTGGCGGCGGCCGTCGGTAAACAATAGATGGGCGTCCGGCACGCCCCCTCCGCGTGCCGGACGCCCATACGTGGAGTTGGACGTATGTCCGCCGGTCAAGGTTGCACCAAGTAAGACGATCTAGATGTCACGCACCTGACATTGGCATTCTGAGGACTACCGTCCCAAAAGCGGCGCGATCATATTTCCGTACCGGCCGCCCCGCCGGAGCCAGGCGCCGGTGGGTATCCGCCCGGGTACCGGCCGGCCCCGCCGGACCAAGCGGCCAGGGCACCGCGCGGCCCACACCGGCACCGCGCGGCCCACACCGGCCCCGCGCGG
>NZ_CEVIVD010000005.1:84211-85103 GCF_982290655.1 Protofrankia sp. CiP1_Cm_nod3 | reverse complement strand
CCGGGTGACGTCCGCCCCGCGGCCGGCGGGCCGCCGGTGGCCCGCCGGCTATCGGTGGGCGGATTCACTCATGTGCAACTAGTCTCACTTCCGTGGCAGCCGAAAGCGCGAACCTTCCTGACCCGCTCGTCGTCCAGGGGCAGGCACCCGACCGCAACCTCGCCCTCGAGCTCGTCAGAGTGACCGAGGCGGGGGCCCTCGCGGCCGCCAGATGGGTCGGGCGCGGTGACAAGAACGGCGCCGACCAGGCCGCCGTGGACGCCATGCGACGGCTCGTCGGCACGGTGTCGATGCGGGGCGTCGTCGTCATCGGCGAGGGTGAGAAGGACGAGGCCCCCATGCTCTTCAACGGCGAGGAGGTCGGCTCGGGCGAGGGCCCCGAGTGCGACGTCGCCGTCGACCCGGTGGACGGCACCACCCTCACCGCCAAGGGCATGAACAACGCGATCTCCGTGATGGCGGTGTCCGAACGCGGGTCCATGTACGACGCGAGCGCCTGCTTCTACATGGAGAAGCTCGTCACCGGCCCCGAGGCCGCCGACGTGGTGGACATCACCGCACCGGTCGAGGACAACATCCGGGCCGTCGCCAAGGCCAAGAGCGTGCATCCGCGGGACGTGACCGTCGTCGTCCTGGAACGCCCGCGCCACGTCCAGCTGATCGAGCAGATCCGCGCGGCCGGCGCCCGGGTGAAGCTCATCTCCGACGGGGACGTCGCCGGCGCGGTCATGGCGGCCTCCGCCGACACCGGCGTCGACCTGCTGCTCGGCATCGGTGGCACCCCCGAGGGGATCATCAGCGCGTGCGCGGTGACCTGTCTCGGCGGTGTCATCCAGGGACGGCTGTGGCCGCGGGACGACGCCGAGCGCACCAAGCTCGCCGACGCCGGCCA
>NZ_CEVIVD010000005.1:59539-83750 GCF_982290655.1 Protofrankia sp. CiP1_Cm_nod3 | reverse complement strand
GCTGCACCGGATCGTGCTGCACGGGGTCACCGCAGCCGTCGCCCGTCTGGACCAGCCCGGCCCCCACGGCCGAGCGTCCGACGCCACCACGCTGCGCGCCGCGGCCGGCCGCTTCGTGTCCCATCCGCGTCCACCGGTGCTGATGGGTGTGGTCGCGGGCCTGGCGGCCGTGCGGCTCGCCCGCGGGCGCTTCGGCCGGACGGACGCGGTGGTCGCGGTGTCCATGGCCGCCGCGCAGCCGTTCGTCGAGTGGGCGGTGCACCGCGGGATCCTGCACGCCCGGCCGGGCAGCCGGGCCGGCGCGGTCTGCTACCGGATCGCCGGCTGGGGGCACGAGCAGCACCACCGCGACCCGACGAACATGGACACGATGTTCGTCCGGCCGCAGGAGGTGCTCGACGTGGGAGCGGTCGCGCTGGTCGTCGCCCTGTCCGGCCCTCCCCCCGCCGCCACCGCGGCCCTGTGCACGGGCCTGGGGCTGCTTGCCTACGACTGGACGCACTTCCTCATCCACACCGGCTATCGCCCGCGCGGCAGGGTGTACCGCAGGATCTGGCGTAACCATCGGTTGCACCACTTCCGCAACGAACGCTACTGGCTGGGTGTGACGTCCAACATCGGCGACGTGCTGCTGGGCACCAACCCGCCGCGGGACGCGGTCCCGGTCTCGCCGACCGCGGCCTACGCCCACCTCCCCGCCGGGTGATCTCCGCCTCACCCGGTGATCTTCGGTGGCACCGGCCCGCCGCCTGCCGCTCCGCTCACGCCCTGTGGACTTACTCACGCCCGGTGCCGGCCGGTCGTCCGGGAAACGGGCCCGCCACCCGCCAGTCGCCGGATCGTCGAATTCCCGCTCCAACGTGATACGGCCGCCGGCGGCCGGCCATTTCCCGGCCGGCCGTCCCGCCCGTGCCCACACCGCGGGCCGTGGACATGCCGGTGACATGTCGTCGATATATCAGTGACATGTCGACGACGTCCGGCCGATGTCACGGAGACGTTGCCCCCGGCCGTGACGGAACCACCGAAAAACACGGCAGGCCGTTTACCGGCGGATTTGACACCGTATTTGCGGACAGGACGTCAGGAGGGTGGCGGGCATTCCGCGCCCAGGGCGTCCAGAGCGATGCCGACGTCGATACGGGTGCCGATACGGGTGCCGTCGACGGCGGTGCCGCCGCCGTCGACGGCCGGATTTCCCCGGCAGGCGGGAGGGCTCCTGGCCGGCTGGGGCGACGGCTGGCCGCCACCGGCGGCGTCCAGTTGTTCCGGTCCCGTGGCCAGCCCTGCCGGTCCCGCGGCCAGCGGGGACGGCGAGGACAGCCTGGCCGGCGCGGCCGCGGCCGGTGGAGCCGTCCGGGCCCGTGGGGAGCCCGCCGGGCTGCCCACGCCTGCCCGCAGCCCGGCGAGGGCCATGCGCCGGGCGAGCGGCGCCGGGCCGTCGGCGGGGACGGCCGGCGGCGCCGACGGTGTGCGCACCACCGCTGGCAGGCCCGGGCCGGCCACGTCCGGCACCCGCGGAAAAGCGGGCGGAGAACCGTTCGGTACCGGCAGCGCGGCGGATCCGCAGGAACTGACGGCGCACACGGCGGCCAGGGCGACCGAACACACCAGCGGAAAACCCGGACCGAAACGCACGACCGCCGCCATCTCAGATATCCGTGCGGCCGACCGCAGTCGCTACCGCGTAACTATTTATTCCGCCCGCTGGCGACACTAGCACCGACGGCGCCGGACACGGCAAATGCCGGGCCGCGGCCGGCGGACAGCTTCCGGACAATGCAACCCGTATGAATCGGTCAATAATTTCTTCGCATCCGGCCGGGCGCGACGGCGTGTCCCGCGCCGAATACCGGTGTCGACTACGGTGGCGACGGCCGCCCACGGCCGGGTCACCGGGAACCCGGAAGCCCCCGCCGGAGGGTACGTACCGCCCGGTACCGGACCCCCATCGCACGTTGCGCCTAACCTCCTGGACGGTAGATAGATAGATGTCGAGCAGGTGACGACCGGCGGGAGCGGGAGCATATGAGCGAGCAGGACTACCGCATCGAGCACGACTCCATGGGTGAGGTGCGCGTGCCGGCCACGGCCAGGTGGCGGGCACAGACCCAGCGTGCGGTCGAGAACTTCCCGGTGTCGGGCCAGCGGATCTCCCGGGCCCACATCGCCGCCCTGGCACGGATCAAGGCGGCGGCGGCGACCGTCAACGCCAAGCTCGGCGTCCTCGACGCGGAGATCGCCGCCGCGATCTCCGAAGCCGCCCAGGAGGTCGCCGAGGGCGCCTGGGACGACCACTTCCCGATCGACGTGTTCCAGACCGGCAGCGGGACGTCGTCCAACATGAACACCAACGAGGTGCTGGCAACCCTCGCCACCGAGCGGCTGGGCCGGCCGGTGCACCCGAACGACCACGTCAACGCGTCCCAGTCGTCCAACGACGTGTTCCCGTCGTCGATCCACGTCGCGGCGACGCAGGCGATCGTCCAGGACCTGATCCCCGCCCTCGAGCACCTGGCCGCCGCCCTCGGGCGCAAGAGCGTCGAGTTCCGCGAGGTCGTGAAGTCGGGGCGCACCCACCTGATGGACGCCACGCCGGTGACCCTCGGCCAGGAGTTCGGTGGCTACGCGGCGGCGGTCCGCTACGGGGTGGAGCGGCTACAGGCGGCCCTGCCGCGCATCGGCGAGCTCCCGCTGGGCGGGACCGCCGTCGGCACCGGTATCAACACCCCGCCCGGCTTCGCCGCCGCCGTCATCGAGCAGCTGGTGGCGTCCACCGGCCTGCCGCTGTCCGAGGCCCGCGACCACTTCGAGGCGCAGGCGTCCCGGGACGGCCTGGTCGAGGCCTCCGGGGTGCTGCGGGTGGTCGCGCTGTCGCTGTACAAGATTTCCAACGACCTGCGCTGGGCGTCGTCGGGCCCGCGTGCCGGGCTCGGCGAGATCCGCCTGCCCGACCTGCAGCCGGGGTCGTCGATCATGCCGGGCAAGGTCAACCCGGTGATCCCCGAGGCCGTCTGCCAGGTTGTCGCGCAGGTGGTCGGCAACGACGCGGCCGTGGCCTTCGGCGGCTCCGCGGGCAACTTCGAGCTGAACGTGATGCTGCCGGTGATCGCCCGCAACCTGCTGGAGTCGATCCACATCCTGTCCACCATCAGCCGGCTGTTCGCCGACCGCTGCGTGGACGGCATCGTCGCGGACGTCGAGCGCTGCCGGCGGTTCGCGGAGTCCTCGCCGTCCATCGTGACGCCGCTGAACCGTTACATCGGCTACGAGGAGGCAGCCAAGGTCGCCAAGCAGTCCCTGGCCGAGGAGAAGACGATCCGCGAGGTCGTCCTCGAACGCGGCTACGTGGCCGCGGGCAGGCTCACCGAGGAGCAGCTGGACGCCGCGCTGGACGTCCTGTCGATGACCCACCCGTAAGCTCGATGACCCACCCGTAAGCCGCGCCCGGCCCGGCCGGCGGTGTGATCGTGTTCTTCCACACCGCCGGCCGGGCCGGATCCGTGGGGCACCGGTGGGCCAGGGAAAGTATGATCATCCCTGCCGGACGCCGCCGGGACGAGATCACCGGGCTGTGCGGCTGTGCGGCTGTGCGGCTGTGCGGCTGTGCGGCTGTGCGGCTGTGCGGCTGTGCGGCTGTGCGGTCGCGCCCCGCCGCCTGCGCCGAACAAGCGGCGGGGAGCCGTGGAAGACCCCCCAGCAAGCCCCCACGACCCCCGCACCCGTGTTCAACGAGACACCGCGGCGGAGGTTACGGGGAGCTCGAAGATTTTTCCGCGCGTCCCCGGGCGGCCGCGCCGGCCGCCAGAGGTGGCCGCCAGAGGTGGCCGTCACCGCGTGGACCTGCGAGATCGGCCCGCCCCGGACCGGATGGCCGGCGGGAAGGTACGGAGGTCCCGACAGAAGGGGCAGTAACAACCTGACGTTCCGGACGTCCCGTGCCGTCCTGTCCGGTTATTCTCCCACTAATCAATAGCGGGAGTTTTCAGCTGAGGAGGTGACAAACGATGTACGACTACGACCTCCTCGTCATCGGGTCGGGCCCGGGCGGGCAGAAATCGGCTATCGCCGCCGCCAAGCTGGGCCGCCGCGTCGCGATCGTCGATCGTCGTGACATGGTCGGCGGGGTCTGCATCAACACCGGCACGATCCCGTCGAAGACGCTGCGCGAAGCCGTGCTCTACCTCACCGGTATGACCCAGCGGGAGATGTACGGGCAGAGCTACCGGCTGAAGGACGACATAACCGTCTCGGACCTGTCCTCGCGCACCCAGCACGTCATCGGACGTGAGATCGACGTCATTCGCAGCCAGCTCAGCCGTAATCGGGTGGCCTTGCTCATCGGAACGGCGAGCTTCGTCGACCCGCACACCATCAGCATCATCGGCAGCGACCAGACCGACGAGCGCCGGGTCAGGGCGGAGAAAATCATCATCGCCACCGGCACCCGGCCGGCCCGGCCGGACACGGTCGACTTCGACGGCCGTACCGTGGTCGACAGCGACCAGATCCTGGCGCTGGACAAGATCCCCGGCTCGATGGTCGTCGTGGGCGCCGGTGTGATCGGCATCGAGTACGCGTCCGTGTTCGCCGCGCTCGGCACCAAGGTGACTGTCGTGGAGCGCCGTGACCGGATGCTCGACTTCTGCGACGTGGAGATCGTCGAGGCCCTCAAGTACCACCTGCGGGACCTGGCCGTCACGTTCAGGTTCCGCGAGTCGGTCGTGTCCGTCGAACGTCACCACAGCGGCACCCTGACGCTGCTGGAAAGCGGCAAGAAGATCCCCGCCGACACCGTGATGTACTCGGCCGGGCGCCAGGGGCTCACCACCGCGCTCAACCTCTCCAACGCGGGCCTGAGCGCCGACAACCGGGGCCGCATCAAGGTCGGTTCGGACTTCCGGACCGAGGTCGAGCACATCTACGCCGTCGGCGACGTCATCGGCTTCCCGGCGCTGGCCGCGACCTCCATGGAGCAGGGCCGGCTCGCCGCCTACGCGGCCTGCGGCGAGGCCGTCCACGTGATGCGCCACGAGCTGATGCCGATCGGCATCTACACCATCCCCGAGATCTCCTACGTCGGCAGCACCGAGGACGAGCTCACCGAACGGGCCGTGCCGTTCGAGGTCGGCGTGGCCCGCTACCGCGAGCTCGCCCGCGGCCAGATCGTCGGGGACTCCTACGGCATGCTGAAGCTGCTCGTGAGCTCGACCGACCGCAAGCTGCTCGGCGTCCACGTCTTCGGCACCGGGGCCACCGAACTCGTCCACATCGGCCAGACCGTGATGGGCTGCGACGGGACGATCGACTACCTGGTGGACGCCGTGTTCAACTATCCGACGCTCGCCGAGTCCTACAAGGTGGCGGCGCTGGACGCGATGAACAAGATGCGTGCCGTCGCCCGCTTCAGCAGCTGACGTCCGTCCGGCCCAGGGCTGTCGGGCGACGGCGGTCAGGGCAGCCGGAAGACGTCGACCAGGATCACGCCGGGAGCGGGCCGGCGGTGCGCCGCCGGGCTGTCATGGACGACCAGGATCGACGAGGGGTCGTCCGGGGCCAGGGCGATCCCCTCGGCGTGGTCGTCGCCCTGCCCGAACGGCAGGTCCAGCACACGGACGAGCGCGTCGTCGTCGACGACCACGCTCGTCCGCGCCCTGACCGCGTCACGCCACCGGTAGACCCGGACCGGGCCGTCGAGGTCCATCGTCGGGCCGGCGAGCACGAGCAGGTCGTCCCCCTGGACGAGCAGGTCGCGCACGCCCAGGCCGTCGAGGTTCAGGAAGTGCTTCCGGTAGGGCAGGCCGCCCTCCAGCGGCCGCAGCCCGAGGTCCTGGCCGTCCCCCTCGGTGGGGCGCAGTTCGACGACCACCGCCCAGCCGCGCAGCACCGGCCCGCGCAGGCCCAGGTAGACCCGCTCGCCGACGACGGCCAGCCCCTCGACGTCGAACCCGTTGTCCTTGCTCGGGATCGCCAGGAACGGGCCGAGGTGCTCGTCGTTCTTCAGCACCGTGGTGACCCGGGTCTGCTTGCGCAGCCCCAGCGCGGCGGCGGTCAGCTGCCCACCGGCGCCGTCCGGGGCGGCGGCGGTGCTCACCAGGGTGGGCAGCCCGTCCCGGGTGACGACCGGGATGCGGCCGAGCAGATGCCGGTTCGCGTTCTTGCGGATCCTCGCCAGGGCGCGCAGCGCGGTCTCGGTCGCGTGGTGCGGCTTGACCCGCTTGCGCGTCAGGCTGTGCGAGCCGACGAACCACAGGTAGCCGCCATGCCGGTCGAAGCCCTCGATGTCGATCTCGGGGATGACGCCGTCCGCGTCCGGCCCCACCGGCAGCGGCAGGAAGTCACCGACCGGGAAGGAGACGTGGCCGTCATAGGCGTCCCCGGCCGCGCTCAGGGTCACCCGTTCGACCGTCGCCGTCTCGTCCCCGCCGAGCCACAGGTGCCGTCCTTCACTCTTGATCGTCGACAGTGACCCGACGATGTCGGCCACGGGGTGCGGGCCGACGTCGTCGAAACGGACCGTAACGGTCTTCACAGCATCCACGACTGCTCCCCCTCGGCCTGACGTCCCCGGTGACAGTTCCATTTACCACAGCCTGTCTGTCCCGGCACCGTTCGCCATGGCCTGCCCAGACGTACCCGGTCCAGGCCGGACCACCACCCCATGGCCCGTCCGGCGCGCCCGGACGGCCGGACCGCCACCGTGACCGGACGGCGGAGGCGTCAGGCACGCCCCGGCGCGGCGGGGCGGCTTCAGCGGATGCGGGCCGCTACCGCCACCGGCGCCACGGCGGCGTCCCAGGCGATCCGGGACAGTCCCTCGACCGTGTCGATGCCGGCCCGCATCGACGGGTTGCCGCGGCTGTAGACCGCCATCACGTAGTCCCGCCCGCCCCCGTGGACATGCCCGAGGCTGGCGATCACCCAGCCACTGTCACGGGGCAGCCAGCCGTTCTTCACCTCCACGGCGACGCCCGCGGGCACCCCGCCGGGCAGGCCCCACCGCTGGGCGGGCACCACACCGGCGAGCAGGCTCGTCGCGGTGGCCCGGGCCTGATCGCCCAGTACGCCGCCCGGATAGGCCAGCGTGCGCAGCACCGCGAGCTGGTCGACGGCGCTGGTCAGGGTGAGCCCCCAGCGTCCACCACCGCCCGCTTTCGTCCTGGTCATCCCCAGTCGGCGGAACATGGCGTCCATTGGCGCCGCACCGCCGAGCGAGCGCCACAACCGGCTCGCGGCCGCGTTGTCACTTACGCCGATCATCGCCCTGGCGCTGCGCAGCTCGCCCGCGCCGAGACGTCCGGACGGCCCGGCGCGTTCCAGAATGCCCAGCAGTATCGACAGTTTCACCGTGCTGGCCGTCTCGAAACCCGACACCGTCGGGTCGTCGACGGTGATGGTCCGGCCGGTGAGCGCGTCGTACACCGCCACACCGACCTGCCCGGGGCGCTCTTCGAGATATTCGGAACCGCTCGGACAGGTCGAGCCCGGACAGGGACGGCGCCTTCGGCACGGTTTCGGGAACGAGCCGCGGCGACGGGGTGACGGTACCGGCGGGCGGCAACCGGAGCGCTGGTGGCTCCGTGGGCATATCCGGCGCGTAAACATTCGGCGCGGATCCGCCGGCACCGGTGAAACGCACGGATCCGACGACCGGGGCCAGCACGAGGGCATTTACCACGACAGCCGCGACCAGTACCGCGCCGGCACGTCGCGAGACCGGTGCCCGCGCTGGCTCGTCGACGGATTCCACTGGTCCCGAAAATCCCCTCGTCGGCCGCCAGACCGCGTTTTTCGAAACGGTGCGCGGCGGCGCGCGATGCCGCATTGCGATGGTTGTGTGGTGCCGCATGGCCACATCCGATGTATACCCGCGGCAGAACGTCGCCGCATCGTCACTTTCCTTTTTCTTCGCTACCGCGCGGATCGGCGTCGGACGCCGGGAAGACTCCTGTCGCACGGCATTTCCGCGGGAAAAAGCAGCCATGGCGGACGCCGTAAAGGATGCCGGGACCGGCCGCACGGGCCGCGGGCGCCCGACTGCCCGGAAACGGGCCCGGACCGGCCCTCGACACCACTGTCAGACGATGGAGCGGGACATCCGGTAGGCACTGCTGGCCATGGTCCCCGACCAGTGGTCCTGACCTGCGGCCCTGGCCCCCGGCCTGGCTTCCGGCCTGGCTCCCGGCCGCTCCGCTCGCGTCCCCTCGGGGCCGGGAGCAACCGCGGGACCAGGCGGGGACGGCAGGCGCGGGAGGAGCGTGATCACGCCGCTTCCGGGCGGGCCGTCAGGCGGGCTGGACCCGCTCCGCCCGAGCGTCGCGGGCGCAGCGGGCACGAAGCTTGTCACCCAGCGCGCCGAACAGGTCCCACACCGGGATCCAGCGATGGTCGACCGTCCCCGCGGAACGCGGCCGCACCGTCTCGTCCGGGACATACAGCACGAAACGAACGTCGTAATGCACGTGCGAGGGCTCTTCCCGGACCGGGTCGGTGGGCGCGACTCGCACGTCGATATCAATCGGATGAACAGTGTCCGGAATCACAGAATTAGCCGCTATTCCGGCTCCCGCGGCGAGCCCGCGCAGCGCCGCGCCCAACAAGGACTGGTCGGCCGCGTCGACATGCCCGGCGGGAAGCAGCCAGCCCGCCGAGCCCAGGCGGCGAACATGCAGCACCCGCCAGTCCGTGGTGACCGCGACCGCGCCCCAGGTGACGTGCGCGGGCATGGTGGCGGGATCCGTCACCGGGTCCGCCCCCTCTATCAGGGCCAGCACCAGCGGACTCAGGTTCTCGATCTCGCCAGGATTGTCCTCGAGATAGCGAAGAACTACTCCGGCGACCGCATTGTTGCTCACTGCCACGGGACATGACAGTACCTCCAGAAGAAGATTTCTGGCGCACGGGGGCGGGTCGGGCGCCGCCGTCCCGAACAGGCCCACGGCGTACTCCGCGGCGCCCGACCGGCACGCTCGGAAGCCGGATCCCGTTCGTGGCATGCACTTTCCGCTCGACGCGCCGGCCGGCCACTCGGCTGTCGGACGGGCGAACAAGCCGGACACAGTCGCCAAAACGACACAATCACCCCCGCCCGGCCGGTCGCCACCAGCGGTTCCCCCGGCCGCGCTGACAGGCTGCCGACAGCCGCGCCGACGTGTCGGCATGTGATGCCTATCGTGTGACGACCGGCACCAGCCCACCTCGACCGGCACCAACCGCTGGAGACCGTCTCCACGCGGGCGGGGCGGACACCGACGGGCGGGGCCGGCGAACAGGACGCGTGCCATGCCCGGGGTGTGTGAAGGGGGAGATCAGATTGGGTGCTTCCGGAGGTTCCGGTGGCCACGCCGGCACCACGCGGCATCGGATGGCGGTGGCAGCCGTGGGCTGCGGCCTGGCGGTACTGCTGCTCGGCGCCTGCGACGAACCGACGAGCCCGGGCGGAACGCCCGGGCCGGCCGGGCCGAGCGGGTCGGTGAGCCTGCCGGGAGGGCTGCCGACATCGCTGCCCACGGGCCTGCCGACGGCCCTGCCGTCCATTTCGGCGTCGCTGCCGGGCGGCGGGCAGGTGGCCACGGGCAGAGACGCGCTGAAGGCCGCGAACGTCCCCGCGGACTTCCCGATCCCGCCAGGTGCCGAGGTAGGGGCCGGTACGTCCAGGAACAACGAGTCCGTGCTCACCCTGAGCGGTGTCTCCGACAACGCGGTGGCGGCCTTCTACCGCCAGGCGCTGCCGGCCGCCGGCTACACGATCACCGGTGACAACCAGATAGCCGGCCTGGCGGCTTCGATCGCCTTCGAGGGGCACGGCCTGAAAGGGACCATCGGAACGGCCGGGATCGGCACGGCCAACGGCACGGTACTGACCTTCCAGAAGCAGTAGAAAGCAGTGGACGAAGCGGTGGGCCGGCTGCCGGCAGCGCAGCCGGCAGCGCGGTGAACGGGCCGGCGGAAACGAGCCGGACCGGCTTTTCAGGCCCAACGGCCCGCCAGCCCGATGGCCGCGCGATGCCGATGCCCGGTACGGCCGGTGACCCACCACCGCCCGTACCGCGGCGCGGCCGTCGGGCACCCGCCGGCATCCGACCGGCCGGCCCGGGCCCCGCAGCCGTACCCGAAATTTTGTACCCGAATTCCGTCCGGTGCCCGGATGCTATTTCGTGCTCATCAGCGCGTCCAGCATCCCGTGCAGATGAGCTACCGCCCACTCGATGTCGAAGTACTTGTACCGGCCGGCCCGTGACTCGGCCGCGAGAACGCCGCAACGGTGCACCCTGCTGAAGTCGCCGTACGGGAACCGGTACCGTTTCCTGTCGTCCTCGTCGTCGTCCTCGGAAATGCCGAGATACCATTTCCGGTATTCGCTGAAACCGTGTTCGGCGATGAACTCGTTCTCCTGCCGCGTCGAGGGCTGGTGCTCGCCCCAGCCGTCTCGTTCGTCGAGTACCACGGCACCGTTCTCGATCAGTTTCCTGGCATGCTCATAGGAACGGCGGCTCAGTCTCACGGCCATGATCCCCTCCAGATCATTCTCGAGGACGAACCGATACACGGGGCTGGCCGCGTCAACGGCCCGTTCAGGCGGCCCTACCCGGTATGGCGGCGTCGACACCGGCACGCCGCCGGCCGCCCGGCGGCGGGCCATACCTGCCAGCACCGGGGCAGGGCCGGCCATGCCTATGTGGCCGGCGGCGTGGCCGCCGGGCCCGGACGCGGGCCGGTGGCCGCGGCCCTGGCCAGGCGGCGGGCCAGCCTGCCGATGAAGAACTTCAGGGCGCCGGCAAGTACCGCTCCCGTCCCCGGGATGAGCGGGACGAAGCTGCCCTGCCAGACGATCTCGGTACCGCCGCCCACCGGCGCCAGGTCCACCGTCGCCAGATAGTCGCGTATCGGTAGCAGAGCCGAGCGGATCCGGTAGGCGTGCCGGCGGGCCGGAAGGTACTCGACGATCTCTTCACGGAGGAGCAGCGGCGGCCGGCCAACCCGGCACACCGCCCCCACGCCGCCCGGCTGGGGTGTGCCCTCCCGCTCCCACCACGATCGCGATATGAGCGGACCCGCCCACCGCGACCAGCCCGCGCCGTCCGCCAGGAGGTCGAACACCGCCGACGGCGCGGCCGGGGAGAGCTGGGTCACCACGTACACCCGACGCCGGCCGCTCATGACGCCCGCCGTCCGGTCCGTTCGCGCTGGCCAGGGCAGTCAGGCCGACCAGGCCGGCCGATCTGGCCGGGCCACCCGGTCCGTGCCACCGCAGCGGCCCCGGGACCGATGGCCGGCTGCTCCCTCATCCGACGGACGTCAGCCACAGCCCCCTACCTTTCATCAAGAACGCGGACGCATCAAGAACATGGGCGTAGGCACGGACGTGGATGTCGACACGGCAACTTATAGCTACATGAAATATTCATTCAGTTATATTCGATCTTCAGTCGGACGCGGACCGCCACGTCTCACGATGGAGCGCCCGCTCCAGCGGCCGGCGGTGGGCCCAGCCATGTCTTTCCAGGTCAGGGACCTGCTCGTGATGCGTGACCGGGCCGAGGCACAGCCACGCGACCGGCCGGACACCGTCGGGAATACCCAGCATGTCCTGGACGACCCGCTCGCGGAAGAACGACACCCAGCCGCACCCGAGGCCCTCGGCGGTGGCCGCCAGCCACAGGTTCTGGATCGCCAGGCACACCGAGTACACCCCCGCGTCGGCAATGGCATGCCGGCCCAGGACGGCGGGCCCGCCACGCCTCTCGTCATAGGTCACCACGACGGAAAGCGTGGACTCCAGGACGCCGTCTATCTTGATCCGGGCGAACCGGGCGGCCCGCTCGCCCGTCAGGGCCGCGGCAAAGACGGCGCGTTCCCGTCTGACATGCTCGTAAAAGGCACGCCGGGTCCGCTCGCTTTCGACCACGATGAAGTCCCACGGCTGGCTCAGCCCGACGCTGGGGGCGGCGTGCGCCGCGGCAAGCACCCGGCCCAGGACGCCGTCCGGGATCGGTGCCCCGGTGAACTGGGCGCGGACGTCCCGTCGCTGATGGATCACGCCGTACAGGTCCACTGGCATGGCAGGCTCCCGCTGTCCGCCACCCGCCCGTCGGCGGATGGCACGGATGCGAGGCCGGTCTTCGGACTCTCGGATCAGCACCTGACCGCCCGCCTTCCCGGACCGCGCGGTCCAGTGGCTGCTCCCGGGCCGCGTCCGACGGATCCTCGATCGCGCAGGCGGCCCCGGACGAACATCCGGACGAAACACCCACATCGACCGACACCTGTCGGACCCGGCCCGTGCGCGTGGGCGGCGGCTCCCCGATCACCGCGGCGGGCCCGTGCCGGACTCACACCGGCTTCCCGATTCTCCCCGGCCACCTGGCCGCCCCGGGCACGCCCGACCGGTCACCCGGTCACGCGCCCGAGACCCCAGGCAACCTGAGGCACCTCGCGAACAATGCCACCACGATCATCCCACAAACCGACCGCTCCCGGACCCGTCCGTCCTGATCCGCCGCCCAGGACACGACGATCATGATCAGTAGATCTCCCTGCGGTGCCCCACCCTGACCACCGTCACGACGATGCGGCCATCGTCCACCAGGTAGACCATTCGGTAATCCCCTACCCGCAGACGCAGTGTCCCCGCTGGCTCGCCGACCAGCGCACGCACACCGGCCGGGCGCGGATCGTCCGACAGCCGGGTCACCGCAAGCAGCACTCGACGAGCCGCGGCCCTGTCCAGCTTGCGCAGTCCACGCAGGGCCCGTGTCGTCCACTCGACCTCGTACTTCAGTGTCAGAGCAGGCCGAACTCCGCCATCACGTCCCGATGCGGCACCCGGGGCTCGCTGGAGGCGAGCGCCTCCCTGGCGGCGATGAGATCGGATTCGTCCTCGGCTCTTTCCAGATCCCGCAGGTCGTCAATTGAAATGACCGCGGCGACCGCGCGACCATGACGGGTGAGCACAGTCCTCTCGTGGATGTGCTCCGCCCTGGACACGATCTCACCGAGATGGTCCCGCGCCTCGCTGATCGGCATCTCACCCATACCCCGGATTGTACAAAACGGGGAGAAGGCACGCTCCCCACCTGCCAATATGAGATGAAACAGGCAGTTAGTTCCATTTTGCGACTGGACGGATCGGGAGAAGAAGATCGTGATGGTAGCGGTGGCGGCCAGGCGGAGCTCGGCCGGCCAGCCGGCGTCGGCCTGGGCTATGCCGACCGGGCAGGACAGGCCGGTGCCGCCGAGGCCGCCCGCTTCCAGGCGTGCTCCGGGCGGCCTCCGCTTTCTGCCCCGTACATCTGTCCGTACACTCGTACGGACAAGACAGGGATGTGGATTATGGCTGCTTCGGCAACGTCAGGACGATTCGAGTTCCGAGTGCGGCCCGAGCTCAAGCATCTGATCGAGCGTGTGGCGTCCCTCACACACCAGACCGCGTCGGACTTCGCGCGAACCGCCGCGGAGGAGCGTGCCGTGGAGGTACTCCGGGAGCACGAACTCATCACGAGAGTCCCGGCGGACTTCTTCGACGAACTGCTCGCTTCCCTGGACGCTCCCGTGGAGCCCAACGACGCCCTGACCCGCGCCGCCGCATGGCTTGACTCCGTCATCGAGCGACGGTGACCGCGAGCAGATTCGTCAGCAGGCAGGGGCGAGGCAATGGTCTTAACTCACGCTCCGATGTTCTTGTCAGTGCTCGCATGTGTGGGCATGCTTTGAAGGCCGCTTCGATGTGGCCATCGAAAGGCCTAGCCTGACCCAGGGGAGGTGGGAAGTGACGCAACCCAACGCCTGGCCATACCCCGAGCCGTACGAATGGGCGGACAAACCCGACTCCGCTACCCAGCAGGCGATCGACGAAGCACGCGCGGACATCGAGGCCGGCGACTTCGTCATCCACGACGGCATCGAGGGCTTTGAGTCCTTCCTTGACGAGCTGGAGGCCCACCCCCGCGCAAGCTGAGGCGACGCGCCCGGAAGGTCGCACTTGCCGGATGTCGGCAAAGAATGTCGGTACCGTCCCCTCATGCCCACGTTCCAGTCGGTCGGCCGCTTCCGGGTCGAGTACGACCGGCTCAGCCGGGAGGAGAAAACCGCCTTCCGCGCGGCGTTACCGCTGTTCATTGCGGGAGTGGTCGCAGGCCACTTCCATCCCCGGCTCCGTGTCAAGAGCTTCAAGAAGATCCCCGGTAAGCCCAGTCCGCACGTCATCTGGCTGCGCATCGGCACCCACGGCATCTTCGAACGGTAGCAACCCCGCGCACACCGTGGGTCCGTGGCCACGGCGGGAACGGAGTAGGACGGACACCGCTGGATACCTGGAAACGTCCCATCGGCCGCCGAGTCACCCCGGCCGTCAGCCGGCGTCGGCCTGGGGTACCTGACGTGGAGTTGCCGGCCTTCAGGACGTCGCGGGGTTCGCCACCAGGTGTCCAACCCGGGTTAGAGTGTGTATGTGGAGATCTACGGCGTGGCCGTCCCGGAGCCTCACGAGTGGGTCGACGAGCCGGACCCCGCCACCCAGCAGGCGATCGACGAAGCGCGCGAGGACCTTGCCGCAGGACGATCGGTCATCTGTACCAGTGATGCCGCGTTCGACGCGCTCCTCCACGAGCTGTCCATGGACCCACACTCGAAGGCAAGCTGACCCCTCGAAAGGGCGCTCCCCTTTCGCCCTATTGTCGTGACCGTGCCCACCTTCGAGCCGGTTGCCCGCTTCCTCGCGGAGTTCCATCGGCTCTCCCCGGCGCAGCGGGCCGCGTTCCTGCGTACCGTCGCGCTGTTCCGTAAAGGGCTGACTTCGGGCTCCTTCCACCCGAAGTTGCGGGTCAAGGGCTTCAAGTCCGAGCCCGGGGTGTTCGAGATGACGTGGGCACGTGATGGTCGGGCGCTGTGGACGTACGGCGAGCCGATCCCCGGCAAGCCCGGCCCGCACGTCATCTGGCTGCGCATCGGCACCCACGACATCTTCGAGCGGTAGCTTCCCCACGTACGTAGTGGATCCGCGGCTACCGCAGGAACGGAGTGAGACAGACACCGCCGGATACCCTCGGACATCCAGTCGGCTGCCGGGGCCATCCCGGCCGCGGTCAGCCGGCGTCGGTCTGGGCTACGCCGACCGGGCAGGAAAGCCCTGTGCCGCCAATGCCACAATAGCCGTTGGGGACCTTGTGCAGGTACTGCTGGTGGTAGTCCTCCGCGTAGTAGAACGGGCCGGCGGGGGCGATCTCGGTGGTGATCGGGCCGAAGCTGGCGGTGTCGAGGACGGTCTGGAAGGCGTCCCGGCTGCCCCGCGCGGCGGCGAGCTGCTCGTCCGAGAAGGTGTAGATCGCCGAGCGGTACTGGGTGCCGACGTCGTTGCCCTGGCGCATGCCCTGGGTCGGGTCGTGCGCCTCCCAGAAGACCTTCAGCAGGTTCTCGTAGCTCACCACGGCCGGGTCGAACACCACCTGGACGACCTCGGTGTGCCCGGTCAGGCCCGAACAGGTCTCCTCGTACGTCGGGTTCGGCGTGATCCCGCCCGCGTACCCGACCGCGGTCGAGTACACCCCGGGGGTCTGCCAGAACTTCCGCTCCGCGCCCCAGAAGCAGCCGAGCCCGAACACGGCGGTCGCCAGCCCCACCGGGAAGGGCCCCTGTAGCGGTGTGCCGAGGACGGCGTGCCGCTCGGGCACGGCGAAGGCCGGTACCTCACGGCCGGGCAGCGCCTGCTCGGCCGTGGGCAGGGTGGACTTGTGGCGGGTGAAGAACATCTTCCACGACCTCCGGGACTTGTCCGGCCCGCGGTGACACGGCAAGAACATGACCACGCCACCGTGGGCACTTCGGCGACAGGGCCTGAAACGTCAACCCCTGCCACGCCCGGTACGTTCCCTGATCCGCCCGATTCCCGCGCTCGTCCAGCCCGTGTCCGTCCAGCCCGTGCCCGTCCAGCCCGGGTCCGCCCGGCTGGGCCGGACGGACAGCGGCGCGGTAGACGAACGGCCGGCCGATGGCAGGCCCGCCGGGTTCCCGCAGGGCTGCGGAGACCGCGCGGGAACGGCCGCCGCTGGCAGGAACCGCCAGCGGCGGCCGCAGGTGCTGGTGGGACCGCCCACGGGGCCGCCGAGCCTTACAGGACGAGGTCCTCCAGCATGGTGGTGACCAGCGCGGCGATCGGCGACCGTTCGGAGCGGGTGAGCGTGACGTGCGCGAACAGCGGGTGGCCCTTCAGGGTCTCGATCACGGACGCGACCCCGTCGTGCCGGCCCACCCGCAGGTTGTCACGCTGCGCGACGTCATGCGTCAGCACGACCCGTGACCCCTGCCCCAGGCGCGACAGCACGGTCAGCAGCACGCCGCGTTCCAGCGACTGCGCCTCGTCCACGATGACGAACGCGTCGTGCAGCGACCGGCCGCGGATGTGCGTCAGCGGCAGCACCTCGAGCATGCCACGGTCGACGATCTCCTCGATGACCTCCTGGGAGACCAGGGCGCCGAGGGTGTCGAAGACGGCCTGTGCCCAGGGCGCCATCTTCTCGTTCTCGCTGCCGGGGAGGTAGCCGAGATCCTGGCCGCCGACCGCGTACAGCGGCCGGAACACCACGACCCGCCGGTGCAGCCGGCGTTCCATCACCGCTTCGAGGCCGGCGCACAGCGCCAGCGCCGACTTGCCGGTGCCGGCCCGGCCGCCCAGGGAGATGATCCCGACGTCGGGGTCGAGCAGCAGGTCGAGCGCGACCCGCTGTTCCGCGGACCGCCCGTGCAGGCCGAACGCCTCCCGGTCGCCACGGACCAGGCGCACCTTCTTGTCCGCGGTCACCCGGCCCAGCGCGGAGGCGCTGCCGCCGGCGGCGGTGAGCACCAGCCCGGTGTGGCACGGCAGCCCGGCGGCGTCCGGGATCTCGACGGTCTCGCGGGCGTAGAGCCGGTCCAGGTCGTCCTGGGCGACGGCGAGCTCCGCCATACCGCTCCAGCCGGAGTCCACCGGCGTCTGCGCCCGGTACTCCTCGGCGGCGAGGCCGACCGCGGACGCCTTCACCCGCAGCGGCAGGTCCTTGGTGACCAGGACGACGTCGTTGCCCTCCCTGGCGAGATTGAGCGCGACGGCAAGAATGCGGGAGTCATTGTCATCCACCCGGAACCCCGGTGGGAGCACCGACGGGTCGGTGTGATTGAGTTCGACCCGTAGCGTTCCACCGTCGTCCAACGGCAGTGGCTGATCCAGTCGACCGTGGCGGATTCGTAGGTCGTCGAGGAGGCGAAGGGCCTCGCGGGCGAACCAGCCCAGTTCGGGGTGGTTCCGCTTTCCTTCCAGTTCTCCTACGACTACCAGAGGAAGCACCACATTGTGCTCCGCGAACCGCAGCAGCGCGCCAGGATCAGACAGGAGCACGCTTGTGTCGACGACATGCGTTCGTGGCACACGCCCACCCGCTTATTCGGAGGAAGTCCGGGACCGGGCCCCCCGCGGGAGGCCGGGCACCGGCCTCCTGGCGTTGTCGCGAATGCGGCACCGAGGGGCCTCCCGAATGGCCCGGCCCAGTGCCGGACCACGACTTGAGCCATCTTGGTCCCGCCTGATGGATCATCGTCGTGCGACACCCACCCGGCGTACCCAGTGCCACACGTTAGCTCCCCCGCCGCGAAAGCGCGACCATCTTCGCACAACACGCTCAGCAACGGTCACCGACCGTATGGTGATGGCCGATGGAAAATCGCTTGTACTCCAGCCACAATCATGATCATGATCTCTGGACCGTGCCGTAGCAGACAACTATGTGTCCCCGCGTTCGTATCCTGACGTTTCCCGGCGTTTACCTGGCCGGTACATCCCGACCGGAGAACAGAGCGCGCCCCGGCCGGAGAACCGGCGGCCACGGCACCGGCCGACGACATTTCCAGAGGACCCGGACAGAACGCCGCGGGACCTCCGGACAGATCAACCGGGCAGAACGGCCGGACAAATCGTAGGACGGATCGGCAGGACGGATCAGCAGGACGGATCAGCCGGACAGAACGACGGCAACAGGCGCACCGGCGGCAGACGGCACGGCCGCGGCAAACAGACGGCGACAAACAGACAGCGGCAAACAGACGGCCACAAACGGACGGCCGGCGCAGCCGGACAGCGGTAGGTGGACAGCGTCGGATGGGCAGCGTCGGATGGGCAGCGTCGGGACGCACCGGCCCGGGAGGGACGCCACAGCACCGGACAAGGCCGCGACGACAACGATCGGGCCGGCGCCCTTGGCACATGCCGGACGCCGGCCCGATCCCCGTGGTCACACCCGCCGCTGCCCCGGAGCGGGGAGCAGCCGGCCCAGGTGTCCCGTCGTTCAGCCCTTCAGGCGCTCGACCAGGGCCTCCTGCTCGGACCACAGCTCGGCCGGAAGCGCGTCGCCGAAGGTCCGGTAGTGCTCGGGGATCAGCTCCGCCTCCTCCTTCCACAGCTCGGTGTCGAGGGTGAGCAGCTCGGCGAGGTCCTCGGCCGGGACGTCGAGCCCCTCTGTGGACAGCGCTCCGGGGGCAGGCAGGACGCCCAGCGGGGTCTCCACCCCGTCGGCCTCGCCCTCGAGACGGCCGATGATCCAGGCCAGCACCCGGCTGTTCTCCCCGAAGCCCGGCCACAGGAAGCGGCCCTGCGCGCTCTTGCGGAACCAGTTGACGTAGTAGATCCGCGGGAGCTTCGCCGGGTCCGTCCTGCGTCCGATCGACAGCCAGTGCGCGAAGTAGCCGGCCATGTTGTAGCCGCAGAAGGGCAGCATCGCGAACGGGTCACGCCGCAGCTTGCCGATCGCGCCGGCCTGCGCCGCGGTCGTCTCCGAGGCGACGATCGACCCGTAGAACACCCCGCGCTGCCAGGTCGGCGCCTCGGTCACCAACGGGACCGCGGTCGCCCGGCGCCCGCCGAAGAGGATCGCCGAGATCGGGACGCCCTTCGGGTCCTCCCACTCCGGCGCGATCGTCGGGCACTGGCCCGCCGGCACGGTGAAACGGGCGTTGGGATGCGCGGCCGGCTCGGGGGAATCCGGCGTCCAGTCCCGGCCCTTCCAGTCGGTCAGATGGGCCGGCTTGTCCTTTGTCAGCCCCTCCCACCACACGTCGCCGTCGTCGGTGCGGGCGACGTTGGTGAAGACCGTGTTGCCCCACAGGGCCGCGATCGCGTTGGGGTTGGTCTCCACGCCCGTGCCGGGCGCCACCCCGAAGAAACCGGCCTCCGGGTTCACCGCGTAAAGCCGGCCGTCCTCCCCGAAACGCATCCAGGCGATATCGTCACCGATGGTCTCGGCTTTCCAGCCCGGCAGGGTGGGAATGAGCATCGCCAGGTTGGTCTTGCCACAGGCCGACGGAAACGCCGCCGCGACGAAGTGGACCTTCCCGGCGGGCGAGGTGAGCTTGAGAATGAGCATGTGCTCGGCCAGCCAGCCCTCGTCCCGGGCCATCACCGAGGCGATACGCAGAGCGTAGCACTTCTTGCCGAGCAGGGCGTTACCACCGTAGCCCGAACCATACGACCAGATCTCCCGGGTCTCCGGGAAATGCGTGATGTACTTGGTCGAGTTGCACGGCCATGGCACGTCCTCCTGACCGGGCTCGAGCGGGGCACCCAGTGAATGCACGGCCGGGACGAAGAAACCGTCGTCACCCAGCTGCTCCAGGGCGGGCGCGCCCATACGGGTCATCGTCCGCATCGACACGGCGACATATGCCGAGTCGGTGAGCTGGACTCCGAGCGCCGAAATACGGGAGCCCAGCGGGCCCATGCAGAACGGCACGACATACATCGTGCGCCCCCGCATGCTGCCCTCGAACAGGCCCCGCAGTTTCACCTTCATCTCGTCCGGGTCGGTCCAGTTGTTGGTCGGCCCGGCGTCCTCGGGATTCCGCGAGCAGATGAAGGTGCGGTCCTCGACCCGGGCGACGTCGGTGGGATCGGAAGCGGCGTAGAAACTGCCGGGCCGCTTCTCGGGGTCCAGCGGGACGAACGTGCCTTTGTCGACCAGCAGGCGGGTCAGTTCCGCGTACTCCGCGTCAGAACCGTCACACCACCAAATCCGCTCCGGCTGGGTGAGTTCGGCGATCTCACGCACCCAGGCAAGCAGCCCGGCATGCCTGGTCGGGGCAGCGTCAAGCCCCGAAATCTGCGCCGCGGTCGTCACAGCTCCCACCTCCGCTTGAGTCGAGCCCACCACGGCCTCGCCATAGCACCTATGCCCACGCCATGGAAGGTCCACTCGTGCCCGGGGCTACAGAACGCACGCGCCGTCACCCCGCAACACCGCGCCCGCGCCATCACCGTCCAGCACATAGTGGATCAGCCACAGCCATAGGCGATTCGAGGCCGTGTACAGGATCTTTTGACTCTACCTTGGGAGCTTCCAACAGTCGCGCGGTCGAGCCACCGCAATCGGGCAAATCTTCCGTCACGAAGCCCGCGAGAAGCCGATCAACGACGCCCACTGGTAACCATGACGGGCGCAAGATACGGTGACCATGTGACCACGACCGCACCCGGCCGCGACTTCCGTCACCATCCAAGCGACCTGGTGCGACCAAGGATGCGCGGATGGTTGCACGCGGGCGCCTTCCCGGTCAGCCTTGCACTCGGCGTCATCGCCATTACGCTGGCCACGACGTTCCGTGCACGGGTGGCGGTGGGTGTTTATGCGCTAAGCATCGCCATGTTGTTCGGCACGAGCGCGCTGTATCACCGGAGGATGTGGGCAACATCACGCGCGCGATCTCTGATGAAACGGCTCGATCATTCCATGATCTTCGTTTTCATCGCCGGGACTTACACACCACTGGCCCTGCTCGCGCTTCCGCCGCGGACCGCCCGGACGATACTCGCGGTGGTCTGGGGCGGCGCCGCGGTCGGTATCGGGCTGCGGATGCTCTGGCTGCACTCACCGCGCTTCCTGATGGTGCCGCTGTACATCGCCCTCGGCTGGGTGGCGGTCTTCGTCATACCCGAGCTGCTGCGCACCGCCGGCGTCGCGGCGCTGGCCCTGATCCTCGCCGGTGGCGTTCTGTACAGCCTCGGGGCATTTGTCTACGCGTCCCGGCGCCCCAACCCGGCTCCGCGGACGTTCGGCTACCACGAGGTTTTTCACGCGTTTACCATCGTCGCGGCGACATGTCACTATATTGCCGTCATTCTGGCAATCTACGCAACATAACATGGGAATGGTCTGGCCGAAAGCCTGCTATCCCACGGGCCCGCCGGCCGGGGCGGCATGCGGGCTCACAGCTCCGGCCCCTCCGCGCGGACCTGTTCGACCTTCTCCAGCGCCTCCCGCAGGCGGGCCAGCCACGGTTGCGCGTTGTCACCGACCAGCCGGACGCACCAGGCCAGCGCGTCGCTCCGGCTGCGCGCGACCCCGGAGTCGACCAGCGTGTCGAGCACCTGGCGTTCCGGCTGCCGGAGCCTGGTCATCACCGGAACGGACAGGGTGGTGAACAACTCGGTCGTCCCGCCCGCGGCCGCCCCCCACGCCACCTTGCGCCCGTAGCGCCGCTCGGCCTCCTGGGCGATCGCGATCCGGTCGTCCCTGGTCTGCTCGCGGAACCGGCGGATGCGGCCGGACTCGGCGGCGGCGACCGCGGTGGGGTCATCGGTCTCCAGCTCCGCGGCGGGGATCGTCCCCACCACCACGATCTCGTCCCGGTCGACGGTCACCGTCGCGGCACCGGTGAACCAGGTGTCGGGCAGCCTGCCCACGAACCACGCCGGCGCGTCGTCCGCGGGCGGCACCTGCTCACGCTCACCCCAGCGGCCGAAACCACGTCCACGCGCACCCACCATGTCTGCCTCCTCGCGGTCCGCGTCCGGTGCGGGCTTCCAGGCGTCTCGCACCCCGTTTGATTACATACTTACAGAAGATACATGGCAATGGGTACCACTTACGAGGTATCGCTTACGAACATCTCCAGAGCCACGTCCAGGGGTCAGGACGCCCGGCGTACCCGCGAGACGCTCAGCCGGTCGCCGGCAGGACGAGCCGGACTCCCAGCTGGTCACGCACCGCATCCACGGTGCTCACCGGGCGCTCGCAGACGAAGCCCCGGCACACGTAGACCCCCGCTGTGCCCCGTCCTCGAGCCAGGGGCCCGGAGGTGACCACGACCGCGCCCGGTGAGGTGGTCAGCCGGGCCGTCCGCTCGAGGTCCGGGCGGTCGACGACGACGACCTCGGCGGGGCCGGCCAGCAGTGCCGCGCCGACCGCCCCAGCCCACCCCGCGAAGGACGCGTTCGCGGCGAGCAGCGGGGCGAGCACCTCCAGAGCGCGCTTGGCGGCCCGGCGATGCTCGTCGGAACCGGTCAGCGCCGCGTAGGTCAACAGCGCGCCGGCGGCCGCGGACTGGCCGGACGGCGTCGGCGAGTCCGAAGGGTCCCGCGGCCGGCGCAGCAGCCGCTCGGCATCGTCGGCGGTGTCGTGGAAGCCACCGTCGTCCGCGGCGAAGCGGGCCCGGGCGACCGCCAGCAGGTCACCGGCCAGCGCCAGCCACTGTTCGTCCCCGGTGACCTGGTGCAGGGCAAGGAGGCCCTCCGCCACGTCGCCGTAGTCCTCCAGCACCCCGGCGTTCGCGCCGACGCGGCCGTGCCGGCTGGTGCGCCGCAGCCGGCCGTCCACCAGGTGGACGTCGCGCAGCAGTGTCGCGGCGCTGGTGGCGGCGGTCACCCAGGCCGGTTCGGCCAGCAGCGCGCCGGCCTCGGCGAGCGCCGCGATCGCGAGCCCGTTCCAGGCCGCGACGATCTTGTCGTCCCGGGCGGGCTGCGGGCGGGCCGCCCGGGCCCGCGCGAGCCGCTCGCGCACCGACGCGAACCGGCCGGGATCGTCCGGGTCCACCCGCAGCTGCAGGACGGACGTGCCGTGCTCGAACGTGCCCGCGGCGGTCACGCCGAAGACGTCCGCGGCCCAGGCGCCGTCCGCCGGGCCGAGGACGTCGACAAGCTCGGCCGGCGTCCACACGTAGGTGGCGCCCTCCACGCCGTGCCCACCGGCGCCGTGCCCGGCGGAGCTGAGCCCACCGGCGCCGTGCCCGGACGAGCCGTCCCCGCCGGTGCCGGGCCCGGCGGGGACGGCCGTGTCCGCGTCCAGCGCCGAGGCGAAACCGCCCTCCGGGGTCCCCAGGTCGCGCAGCAGGAAGGCGGCTGTCTCCCGGGCGACCCGCTCGGCCAGCGGGGACCCGGTCGCCCGCCACAGGTGCAGGTACACCCGCAGGAGCTGGGCGTTGTCGTAAAGCATCTTCTCGAAGTGCGGGACCGTCCAGGTGGCGTCCACGCTGTAACGGGCGAACCCGCCCGCGAGCTGGTCGTAGATCCCGCCGCGGGCCATCCGCTCGCAGGTGGTGGTGACCATCCGCAGGCTGGCGGCGTCCCCGGTGCGGGCGTGGTGGCGCAGCAGCATCTCCAGCAGCGCGGACGGCGGGAACTTCGGCGCCGGCCCGAAGCCGCCGTGCTCCGGGTCGAAGGACCGCGCGGCCTTCGACATGGCGATGTCGAGCAGGTCACCGGTGAGCCCGGCCGACGGGCCGGCCGGCCCCGACGCCACCGCCGCGATCCGGCGCGCGATGTCCGCGCCGGAGGCCGCCACCTCGTCACGCCGCGTCCGCCACGCGTGCGTGACCGCGGCGAGAAGCTGCCGGAACGAGCTCATCCCCGGCCGCGGCACCGGCGGGAAGTAGGTGCCGGCGAAGAACGGCTCCCCGGCCGGGGTGAGGAACACCGTCATCGGCCAGCCGCCATGGCCGGTGAGGGCGACGGTGACGTCCATGTAGACGGCGTCGACGTCGGGCCGCTCCTCCCGGTCGACCTTGATGTTGACGAAGTGCTCGTTCATGATCGCCGCGGTGTCCGGGTCCTCGAACGACTCGTGCGCCATCACATGGCACCAGTGGCAGGACGCGTACCCCACGGACAGCAGGACGGGCACGTCCCTGGCCGTGGCCTCGGCGAAGGCCGCCGGCCCCCAGGGCCACCAGTCGACCGGGTTGTCGGCGTGCTGGAGGAGGTACGGCGAGGTCTGCTCGGCTAGACGGTTCGGCATGTACCCAGCATCCCGCCGTCGGGAAGTTCAGCGGGCCGTGGGCGCTTGGAACCTTTTATGGTGCCAGTCGACCGGATGGTGACCTGCAGGGCGACCTCCGCGCCGCCCTACTTACATTCCGCGTCTTCTCACCCACAAACCGCGTCCTACTTACAGATCGCGCTGTCCCGGGCGCGGTTACGGCC
>NZ_CEVIVD010000005.1:35563-59483 GCF_982290655.1 Protofrankia sp. CiP1_Cm_nod3 | reverse complement strand
TGCCGCGGACCTGGCCGCGGGTACGGCGGACGGCGTCCGCAAGCCGGGACGACCCGCTGGCCCGGGCCTGGCGGGCCGCGCCCCTGGCCATGGCCTATCTCTGCGTCCTGAGCGTCACCTCGGCCGTGCTCGCGGTCGTCCACCGGCTCGACCAGGACGCCTACCAGCGCCTGTTGCGCAGCCGGTCCACCAACCTCGCGGGGCTGCGCAGCCGCCCGCTGTACGTGCTGGTGGCCAGCGCGTTCTGGCTCGAAAGGGGCACGTTCCCGCAGACGGCCGCCGCGGTGGCGGCGCTGCTCGCGCCGCTGGAACGGGTGGCCGGCCCCCGACCGGCACTCGGCGTGTTCGCCTCCGGGCATGTCGGAGCGAGCCTGCTCGTCGCCGGCGGGCTGCTGCTGGGCCAACGTGCCGGGCTTGTCGGCGGGCATGTCACCGAGGCCGTCGACGTCGGCGCCAGCTATGGCCTGATCGCCTGTGCCACGGTGCTCGCCGCCACGGCACGGGCGCACCGGCGGTGGCCGCTGGTCGGCGGCCTGCTGGCGCCGCTCGTCCTCGCCGCGGTCCGCACCCGCGACTTCACCGCCGCCGGCCACCTGATCGCGGCCGGCATCGGCCTGGCCTGCGTCCGGTACCTTCGGCTCTCGTACCCGCTGGCGGGCACCATACCTTCCGGGCCTTCCGGCCCGGCCTGCCAGCCCCGGTTCACAGGCTCCGGATAGGCTCGAACCAACGATCGACACCATCCGCGTGTGCCTGCCATGAGCCAGCACAGCTGGTTCCGCTGTCGTGATCCGCGGATTCCCGCAGGGTCCGCGGGACGGGTCGGGTCGGGTTGACCTGAGGATGATGAGAGATGACCAGCAGTACCGAGCACAGCCGTGTCGAGCACAGCGGCACCAACGGCAACGCCGTGCGGGACGCCGGCGCGCGGGACACCAGGGACGCTGCCGCCGGCCACACCGTCACCGGGCGTGAAGATGACACCCGGCCGGTGGACGCTGAGCCGGTCACAGGCGGCGCGGCCGGAGCCGTGGACCTGCCGTTCCGTTACGACGCCCGGCTCGCCGGCGAGATCGAGCGCCGCTGGCAGCAGGCGTGGTCGCGGCGGGGGACGTTCCACTCCCCCAACCCGCGGGGCCCGCTGTCGGACGGTTTCGACGAGGTCGCCGGACGGCCGCCGTTCTTCGTCATGGACATGTTCCCCTACCCGTCCGGCAGCGGCCTGCACGTGGGGCATCCGCTCGGGTACATCGGCACCGACGTGTTCGCCCGCTACCTGCGGATGACCGGCTACAACGTCCTGCACCCGTTCGGTTACGACGCCTTCGGCCTGCCGGCCGAGCAGTACGCCATCAACACCGGGCAGCACCCGCGGGTCACCACCGAAGCCAACATCGACAACATGCGGCGCCAGCTCGGCCGGCTGGGGCTGGGCCACGACACCCGCCGCGAGATCGCCACCACGGACGTGGCGTACTACCGCTGGACACAGTGGATCTTCCTGAAGATCTTCAACAGCTGGTACGACGACCAGGCCGACCGCGCCCGCCCGATCGACGAGCTGGTCGCCGAGTTCGCCGCCGGCACCCGCGTCCCCAAGGGCAGCGCCAACCCGCACAACCGGCCCTGGCCGGCGCTCGGCCCGACCGAACGCCGGCAGGTCGTGGACGGCTACCGGCTGGCCTTCATCTCCGAGCAGCTGGTCAACTGGTGCCCCGGCCTCGGCACGGTGCTCGCCAACGAGGAGGTCACCGCCGACGGGCGCAGCGACATCGGCAACTACCCGGTCTTCCGCCGCCCGCTGCGCCAGTGGGTGCTGCGGATCACCGCCTACGCCGAGCGCCTGATCGCCGACCTGGACCTGGTCGACTGGCCGGACTCCATCAAGCAGATGCAGCGGAACTGGATCGGGCCGAGCGATGGCGCCACGGTCGAGTTCCCCGCGGCCGGCTCCGACGTCCGCGTCGAGGTGTTCACCACCCGTCCCGACACCCTGGCCGGTGCCACCTTCATGGTGCTCGCCCCCGAGCACCCCCTCGTCGACACGCTGACCGCGCGGACCTGGCCGCCGGACACCCCCGTCAACTGGACGTTCACCGACCCGCCCCTCACCCCGGGCACCGAGCCGCGGGACGCCGCCGGTGCCGCCCCGGGAGCCGACAACAGCGTCCCGGCGCCGGACCGGGCAGCCTGGACGCCGCGGGCGGCCGTGGCCGCCTACCGGGAGTACGCCGCCCGCCTGGGCGACCGTCAGCGCGGCACCGACGAGGTCCCGCGCACCGGCGTCTTCACCGGCGCGTACGTCACCAACCCGGTCACCGGCAGCGATATCCCGGTCTTCCTCGCCGACTACGTCCTGATGGGGTACGGGACCGGCGCGATCATGGCTGTTCCCGCGCACGACCAGCGCGACTTCTCCTTCGCCCGGCAGTTCGGCCTGCCCGTCCCTGCTGTGCTCGCGCCGAGCGAGGACTGGCGCACCGAACACGGAGTGCCCGCGGGCGCGGCGGCGGACACCTGGCCGGCCGCCTTCGCCGGGGAGGGAGAGTACCTCTCGGCGCCGGGTGCGGCGCCGTCCCTCGTCGGGCTGTCGAAGCCGGACGCGATCAAGACGACGGTCCGCTGGCTGGAGGACGTCGGCGCGGGCCGCGCCGCCCGCTCCTACCGGCTGCGGGACTGGCTGTTCTCCCGGCAGCGCTACTGGGGCGAGCCCTTCCCGGTCGTCTTCGACGACGACGGCCTGCCGGTCGCGCTCCCGGACGAACTGCTGCCCGTCACCCTGCCGGAGATGACCGACTTCCGGCCGACGGCCACGGCCGACGACGACGTCAGCGACCCGGTCCCCCCGCTGGCACGGGTCACCGGCTGGGCCACCGTCACCCTCGACCTGGGCGACGGGCCGAAGACGTACCGGCGCGAGACCAACACCATGCCGCAGTGGGCCGGCTCCTGCTGGTACTACCTGCGTTACCTCGACCCGACGAACAGCGAGCGCTTCGTCGACGCCGAGGTCGAGCGCTACTGGATGCACACCCCCGACGGCCCGCCCGGCGACGGCGGCGTGGGCCTCTACGTCGGCGGTGTCGAGCACGCCGTCCTGCACCTGCTGTACGCGCGGTTCTGGCACAAGGTCCTCTACGACCTGGGGCTGGTCTCGACGAAGGAGCCGTTCAAGCGGCTGTTCAACCAGGGCTACATCCAGGCGGACGCGTTCACCGACGCCCGCGGCATGTACGTGCCCGCGGCCGAGGTCGTCCGCACCGGCGACGGCGGGTTCACCCACGACGGCGAGCCGGTGAACCGGCGCTCCGGGAAGATGGGCAAGAGCCTGAAGAACAGCGTCAGCCCGGACGAGATGTACGACAGCTTCGGCGCGGACACCCTGCGGGTCTACGAGATGGCCATGGGCCCGCTGGACGCGGACCGGCCCTGGCACACCGACGACATCGTCGGCTCCCACCGCTTCCTGCAACGGCTGTGGCGCAACCTCGTCGACGAGGCGACCGGCACGGCGGCCGTCTCCGACGCCGAGCCGGACGCCGAGGCCACCCGGGCGCTGCACCGCACGATCCTCGCCGTCCACGCGGACTACGCGGGCCTGCGCTTCAACACCGCGGTGGCCCGCCTGATCGAGCTGACCAACTTCGTCAGCAAGCGCTACGGCGGCTCGGGCGGGCTGCCCCGCGCGCTCGCCGAGGCGCTGGTCCTCATGGTCGCGCCGCTGGCCCCGCACATCGCCGAGGAGCTGTGGTCGCGGCTGGGCCACGACGGCTCGCTCGCCTGGCACCCCTTCCCGCGGGGGGACGCCTCGCTGGCGGCGGAGTCCACGGTGACGCTGCCGGTGCAGGTCAACGGCAAGGTACGGTTCACCGTCGACGTCCCCGCGGACGCCGACGAGCAGACCGTCCGCGATCTGGTGGCCGGCCACGAGGAGTACGCGCGGCACACCGCGGACCGGACGGTGAAACGGCTGATCGTGGTCCCCGGCCGGATCGTCAACATCGCCCTGGGCTGATCCCCGGCTCGGCCCCGGACCGGCCCCCGCCTGAGCGTGGCCGGCTTCCTGAGCCCGGGCGGCCGGCCACGCCCAGGAAGCCGGCCCCGTCCGGGGCCGGGGCCGTTCGTGGGCGCGCGGGTGCGTCAGGTTACGGCGTCAGCTGGTCATGGCGGTCGCGGCGGGCCGCCAGCCTCGTCGCCGGGTCCAGCCCCACGGCGGCGCGCAGGCACGCGGCGGCGGTCTCGGCGAGACCGGCCACCCACCCGCGGACGTCCGCCGCCGTCTTCGGGCCGCCGTCCACACCGCCGTCCGGGACGGGCAGGACCAGGTCGACCGCGCCCAGCCGCTGAAGATCGTGGGCGGTGATCCGCAGCCCGCGGGCCATGCCGGCGGCGTGGCCGACGTCCCGATACATGATCACCGAGGCGCCCTCGGGCGGCAGCGGGGCGAGCCAGGCGTCCTCGGCGGCGATGACCGTGTCCGCCGGCAGCAGGGCGAGCGCGGCGCCGCCCGTGCCCTGCCCGAGCAGCACGCTCACCGTCGGTACCGGCGTTGTCAGCAACGTCGCCAGGCAACGCGCGATCGCCGGGGCGATCCCGTGGCGTTCGGCCGCCTCCGACAGCTCCGCGCCCGGGGTGTCTATGACGGTGAGGATCGGCAGCCGCAGGTCAGCGGCCCGGCGCACCGCGTCCCGGGCCGCGTCGAGATCGGCCACGCCGATACGCCGATGCCACTGGGCCGACCTGTCCTGCCCGATGACGACGCAGGGCGTCCCCCGCAGCAGGGCGAGTGCGGTGACGATCGGCGTACCGGACGTGTCCGTCCCCTGGCTGACACCCCGGCCCAGGCTGGATGCGCCGAGCAGTGTGACATCGCTGGCCACCGCCAGGAACTCGCGCAGGCCGGGACGGTCGGGCGCGCGGGTGGCCAGCACCGACATCCACGGATCCCGCCCGCTGCGAGCCGGCCGGGAACCGGGCAACGTGATCCTGAACGGCCCCGAGCCAGCCGGCCCGGCCGGCGGGCCCGCCACGTCGTTGTGCCCCGGGCCGTGCCCCGGGGGAGCGGCAGCGCCGCCACCCGCGACGACGTTGAGTACCCGCTGGATGCTCTCCCGCAGCTCCTCGGGGGTGACGAGGGCGTCCACCAGGCCGGCCAGGCGCAGCGTCTCGGGGCTCTGCGCGTCCGGCCCGAGCGCCGTGCCGGTGAGCGCCTCGACGACTCGGGGCCCGAGGAAGCCGACCAGCGCCCCCGGCTCGGCGAACGTGACATGCCCGAGGGAGGCCCAGGACGCGAGCACGCCCCCGGTCGTCGGATGGCGCAGGTAGACAAGGTAGGGCAGGCCCGCCGCCCGGTGCTCGGCGATGGCGCTGCTGATCGTCAGCATCTGGAGGAAGGCGGGGGTGCCCTCGTGGATGCGGGTGCCGCCGCTGGCGGGCAGGGCCAGCAGGGCCTGCCGCTGCGCGGTGGCCCGTCTGATCGCGGCCGTGGCCCGGCGGGCCGCGGCCATCCCGACGCTGCCGCCGAGAAAGCCGTACTCGCTGGCCACGACCGCGACCCGGTGGCCGCCCACATGGCCCTCGCCGGTGCGGATCGCCTCGTCCGCGCCGCTGCGTTCACTGGCCCGCGCCAGGTCCTGGCCGTAGGCGGCGCTCAGCGCGGGCTGTTCGGGGGCGCGGTCCCAGCACCGCCACGTACCGGCGTCGAGGAGCCCGCCAAGAAGATCGTCAAGATGCGGACGCTTCACAGTGGACGCGGGTCCTCCCCTGGTAGTCATGCCGGAACCCTCCCGCCGTGGCTGTTTTCGAGCGTAACGCGGGACACTATGGTGCGCGATCGTTGATAAATCAGCAGCTCATGGCCGGTCATACCCACATCAGCCGCGGCAGTCGCGACCCGGGCCGGCCTCGATACAAAGGTCGCATGGATGAGCCGGCGGCCAGGCCGGTCACCCGGACCGTGGCTATGATCACGGCCCTTCCGGAATCCCGGCCGCCAGGATGGGCCACCATGGGAGAATGGCCTACCCACCCATGCAGGTACGCCCTGGATTCGTCCTGCGTGAGTCCGATCTGGCCTGGCGGTTCTCCCGGTCGGGCGGGCCGGGCGGGCAGGGCGTGAACACTTCGGACAGCAGGGTCGAGGTGTCCTTCGACGTCCGCCGCTCGCCGTCCCTGCCCGGGCCGCTGCGCGGGCGGACGCTTGAGCGGCTGGCGGGCCGGCTGGTCGACGGCGTCCTCACCGTCACCGCCAGCGAGCACCGGTCGCAGCTGCGCAACCGGGAGGCCGCCCTGAGCAAGTTGATCGCAATCCTGCGCGGGGCGAGCAGCCCCCCACCGCCTGCGCGGCGCCCCACCAGCCCGTCGGCGCGCGCCGTCCAACGGCGCATGGCCGACAAGAAACACCGGGCCGAGCTCAAACGCCAACGCAGGCTGAGCCGGGACCCGTAGGCAGAAACCGCGGCACCAACAGCGAAAACCACCCACGAATCCGGAAGCCGTAGGTGACAGCCGCCACCACGGCAATGTTCTGCACCTAATAATGCGGCGTTCTGCACCTATGGTGCGGCGGCATTCCGTGGCGGATATCCGGTTCGTACCGGGCCCGTAACGGGTCCGGTACCCGGCTCCGGCCTGGCCGTCCACGTCACGGCTCGCCACGGCGCGGCGCACGGCGCGACCAGCGCACCGCCGGGAGCATCTCGGAGGCCGGTGCGCGGGGACCGCCTACTCCTCGCCGCGCGGGGAGTGCTGGGGCGGGATACCGGCGTCGGGGTCCTGGCTGTCGGCCGGTCGGTCGCGGTCGGCGGCGGAAGCACCGAAGCGTCCACTGGCGACGTTCCCGCGCATCCGGGCCAGGCTGCGCGGCATCATCACGAAAAGAGCGACAGCGGCGAGGCCCAGCAGCAGGACGACCAGGAACCCGCTGGTACCGACGCTGACCTCAAGCGCGAGGAACTGTCCAGCTAGAGGCACGCTTCACACCCTACGCCGAGCGCACCGCCGGACAAGCCCGGCAGGGCGTCGACAGACGCCGCCAGGGCCCCGGCCAGCAGGTACCGGACGGGGCCCTGGCGGGTGGGAGGCCGGCCGTGGAAGCCGTGGTCAGAGGTCGAACTCGTTGGGGTCCAGCCCCACCGCGTAGCAGGCGTCGCGGACGATCTGCTGCTCGGACTTGTCGAAGTGGCCGTCCGCGCCCCCGATGACGATCCCGATCTGGATCACCGCGCGGGCCTCGGCGGGCTTCTTCTTCGTCCTGCCGATGTCCTGGATGACGCCGACCTTGGCGAAGTCGAAGTCGGTCTGCAGCTTGTTGCAGTAGTCGTTGAACTTCTGCTGGAGCTGCTCGGCCGGGAAGTTCTGGAGGACCTCGTTGGAGGCGATGAGCGAGGCGACCTTGCGGCGCTCCTCCGGGTCGATGGTCCCGTCGGCGGCGGCCACCAGGGCGCAGATGGCCATGCTGGCGTCCCTGAAGGCACCGCTCTTCAGGTCGTTCTTCTTGGCGTTGAGCTGTTGCTGTATCGACGCGGTGCTGGTGCGCAGACGATCCCAGATCGCCATGATGTGATCCCCTCATTGGTCTCAAGGCGTGCAAGGTGCGCAAGACGGGCGCGGATGCGGATGCGGATGCCCACGGTCACACCCCCTGTCACCAGCAACGACCGGTGGCGGCCGGCCGTGCCCCGGCTGCGGATGATTTCATCTGCCACCGGTGGGTGTGCCACCCGCGGCCGGCCGGTGATGCCGGCTGGTGACGCCGGCCGGCCGCGGGTGCTGCCGAGGATCAGCGGATGCCGTTGAACAGGTCGCTCTCGGGCAGCACACCCACCTCGATCAGGGAACGGGCGAGCTGGTAGTCCTCGGTGGGCCAGGCCGCGCGCTGGATCTCCAGCGGGACGCGGAACCAGGGCCCGTTTGGGTCGACCTGGGTCGCGTGGGCCAGCAGCGCGCGGTCACGGATCTCGAAGAAGTCGTCGCAGGGGACCCTGGCGGTGATCCGCCCGGAGTCGTCCGAGTGGTCGACCCACTTCTCCAGCATGGCGGTGTACGGGGACTCCCGCCCGCTCGCCCGCATCGCGTCGTGCAGGGCGAGCATCCGCTCCTTGTGATGGCTCTGGTGGTAGTAGAGCTTGAGGGGCTGCCACGGCGGCACGCCGATGTCCTGGCCCACCTCCTGGTACCGCGTGTGGTCACCCGCCGCCTCGAACGCCTCGATAGTGATCCTGTGGTTCATGACGTGGTCCGGGTGCGGATAACCGCCGTTCTCGTCATAAGTGACCACGACCTGCGGCTGGAACTCCCGTATCAGCCTGACCAGCGGCCTGGCCGCCTCGGCGACGGGCATCCGGGCGAAACAGCCCTCCGGCAGGGGTGGCAGCGGGTCGCCCTCGGGCAGCCCGGAATCGAGAAAACCCAGCCAGACCTGTCGGACGCCGAGGATCCGCCGAGCCTGCTCCATCTCGGCCCGGCGTAGCTCGGCGAGACGTCCGTGGACGTCCGGACGATCCAGAGCGGGGTTGAGAACGGTCCCGGCTTCGCCACCGGTGCAGGTCACCACGAGGACGTCGACGCCCTCGTGGACATAGCGGGCCATGGTGGCGGCGCCCTTGCTGGACTCGTCGTCGGGGTGGGCGTGGACAGCCATGAGCCGCAGGCCGCCCTCGTTGATCGCCTTGGACATGCGACCATTGTTCCCGATGCCCTCCGCAGCCGGTTCCTCTACGCCATCACCCGGTTCCCCTACGGGAAAGCCGGGCGTGTTCGCCGTGGCGCGACGTCTGCTGGACATCCCATGGCTCGGTGGCATCCGGGTCGCCCCCTGGTTCCTGCTGGTGGGGCTCGTCATCATCGTGGCCGCCGCACTCGGCGCCGCGTGGATGCAGAGCCATCCGCAGCGGCTGAACTACGGGACCCGTGCCTATCGGATCACTCCGGCGCAGGCCGAGCTGACATTCGATGTGGAAAAGTCACCCAACGCCGTGGCAGAATGCACTGTCCGCGCACGTGCTCGGGACAACGAGGTCGTCGGCCGGCGTACCGACATCGTCGTCGGTCCGGCTCCGGACGGCCGACGGGTCACGACCACAACGGTCGTGCTCGCCACGTCCCGGGAAGCGAACGTGGTCGAGGTCGAGGACTGTCAGATCGCCCGCGCGGGCTGACAGCCGCGCGGGCTACCGGCGCGCGGCGCGCGGCCGGTGGTGCGGCCGGCGGCGCGGCCGATTCCCGGCCCACCTCGCACGGCAAGCAGCGGCGCTTGCTCATGGCCGTACCACACCGATCCCAACTGTTAGGCTGGGCGTTTGCCCCTGTCCCATCGCTTCGTAATCCGCCTCCGACCAACCGTGCATCCCGCGGTTTCCCAGCACCCGACCCACTGTCCCTGTCCAGGGCCCGCACGGGCCCGACGAGGCCGGACTGCGATACGGCCGACCCGCGCCGCGGGCCGGTCGCAGGTGTCGTACGGCCGTCGACGTACGAGCACCCGGAGGATGAACGATCATGGTTCTTCCCGTGTCTCCGGGCCTCTTGAGGAATCTAGGAGCGTGACGCGTGTCGCAGCAGACGTGGCTGACCCAGGAGGCGTATGACCGGCTCCGCGAGGAGCTCGACCACCTCACCGGGACCGGTCGTGTCGAGATCGCCAACAAGATCGAAGCTGCCCGCGAGGAGGGCGACCTCAAGGAGAACGGCGGCTACCACGCGGCCAAGGAGGAACAGGGCAAGCTGGAGTCGCGCATCCGGCAGCTCACCGACCTGCTGCGCGACGCCAGGGTCGGGCAGGCCCCGCAGTTCAACGGCGCGGCCGGCCCGGGCACCGTGGTCGAGGTGCGCTTCCCGGGGGACGACGAGACGGAGCGGTTCCTGATCGGTTCCCGGGAGGATCACAGCACCTCGCTGGAGGTGTACTCGGCCCAGTCACCGTTGGGTGGGGCCGTCAGCGGCCACCGGGCGGGCGACACCGTCACCTACACCCTGCCCAACGGGCGCTCGGCCACCGTCAAGATCGTATCGGTGGAGCCGTACTCCAACTGACCGGCCCCGGTCGGCCGGCGGGAACCGGCCGGTTGACATTCCACGTCCGGCGTGCCTCCCGATAGACACCCGGTATGCCGGACGTGGACACAATGCGACTTCCCTGCGCGACGGAGCGCGGGGACGTACCGTCGACTGGTGCTCGATCTGCCAGGGTTCCCGGCACCGTCCCCCGGACCGACATCACCGTCCCCCGGACCGGGGGTACTGGGTCTCCTGCGCGACTCAGGGCACCGGCACCGGTCCGTACGCACGGAGCTGCGCGAGAACACCCTTGCCCGGATGGCCGGCGGCGAGATCCGGTTCCCCGGCATCATCGGTTTCGACGACACCGTACTCCCCCAGGTGGAACGGGCCCTGCTGGCCGGGCACGACATCGTCTTCCTCGGCGAGCGGGGGCAGGGCAAGACCCGCCTGATCCGCACCCTGGTCGGCCTGCTGGACGAGTGGACGCCGGTGGTCGCCGGCTGCGAGATCAACGACCATCCCTACGCGCCGGTGTGCGCCCGGTGCCGGCTGCTGCTCGCCGAGCTCGGCGACGACACGCCGGTCGCCTGGAAGCACCGCTCGGAACGGTTCGGCGAGAAGCTCGCCACGCCGGACACCAGCGTCGGCGACCTGATCGGCGACGTCGACCCGGTGAAGGTCGCCCAGGGCCGCACCCTCGGCGACCCGGAGACCGTCCACTACGGCCTGATCCCGCGCACCAACCGGGGCATCTTCAGCGTCAACGAGCTGCCCGACCTCGCCGAGCGCATCCAGGTCTCCCTGCTCAACGTGCTCGAGGAGCGTGACATCCAGGTCCGTGGCTACATCCTGCGGCTGCCGCTGGACCTGTTCCTGATCGCGTCGGCGAACCCCGAGGACTACACCAACCGCGGCCGGATCATCACGCCGCTCAAGGACCGTTTCGGCGCCGAGGTGCGCACCCACTACCCGCTGCGGCTCGACGACGAGCTGGCCCTGATCCGGCAGGAGGCGGTGCTGGACTGGAAGGGGTCGCCGCTGGGCGCCCCCGCCGTCCCCGAGCACCTGCTGGAGGTGGTGGCCCGCTTCACCCGGCTGGTCCGTGACGCGCCCCAGGTCGACCGGCGCTCCGGTGTGTCGGCCCGGCTGTCGGTGGCCGCGGCGGAGACCGTGGCCGCCTCGGCCGTCCGCCGCGCGGCGCTGACCGGCGAGGACGTCCCCACCGCCCGGGTCGTCGACCTCGCCGCGATCATACCGGCGGTCCGCGGGAAGATCGAGTTCGACCAGCTCGAGGAGGGCCGGGAGGACGAGATCCTCGCGCACCTGCTGCGCCGGGCCATCGCCGAGACCTTCCGCGCCCGGCTCGCCGGCACCGACCTGACCGGCCTGCAACGGCGGTTCGAGACCGAGGGGCCGGTCGAGACCGGCGACCTCGTCCCCGCCGCGGAGCTGCTGCGGCGGGTCGGCCCGGTCCCGGGGCTCGCCGCGATCCTGGCGAAACTGGACGTCGACGGCGCCGAGGCGCCAGGGCTCGCCGCGGCCGGGCTGGAACTGGCCATGGAGGGCCTGCACCTCAACCGGCGGCTGGCCAAGGAGGAGCTGCCGGGCCGCACGGTGTACGGCACATGAGCGCCCCGGCCGGGTCGGGAAGCTTCCGCTACGGCCCGTGGGACGGCGGCCCCGACCCGCTCGCCTCCCCGTTCGACGCCGCCGGCGCGCTCGACGAGATGTCCACGCACATCCTGGACGGCCGGACCCCGCGCGAGGCGCTGGACGCGCTGCTGCGGCGCGGGACCAGCCAGCGCCGCGGGCTTGAGGACCTGCGCCGGCAGGTGGAACGCCGCCGGCGCGAGGCCCGGGCGCGCGGCCGCCTCGACGGCACCCTGGAAGAGGTCCGGGAGCTCCTCGACACCGCCGTCGGCCAGGAGCGCGCGGCGCTGTTCCCCGACCCGTCCGACGACGCCCGGCTGCGCGAGGCCGAGCTCGACGCGCTGCCGGCCGACCCGGCCCGGGCCGTGAACACGCTGGCCGACTACGAGTGGCGTTCGCCGCAGGCCCGCGAGACCTTCGAGAAGATCTCCGACCTGCTCCGCCGGGAGGTGCTCGACGCCCAGTTCCGCGGCATGAAACAGGCGTTGGAGAACGCCACGCCGCAGGACATCGCCCGGGTCACCGAAATGCTCGCCGCGCTCAACGGCATGCTGGAGGCCGACGCCCGCGGTGAGCACACCGACGCCGCTTTCGAGCGGTTCATGCGCTCGTTCGGCGACTTCTTCCCGGAGAACCCGCAGACGCTGGACGAGCTGGTGGACTCGTTGGCGCGCCGCGCCGCCGCCGCTGCCCAGCTGCTGGCGGGCCTGTCCCCCCAGCAGCGCCAGGAGCTGGCCGATCTGATGGCGTCGGCGCTGGCGGACCTGGGCATGGCGGCCGAGCTCTCCCGGCTGCAGCAGGCGCTGCGCGCCGCCCGGCCGGACCTCGGCTGGGGCCGGCGCGGCCGTTTCCGCGACGCGATGACCGGTGACACGCCGCTCGGGCTGGGTGACGCCACTTCCGTCCTGGAGGAGCTGGCCGAGCTCGACGAGCTCGCCGCCGCGCTGTCCCAGGACTACCCCGGGGCGTCCCTCGAGGACGTCGACCCGGACGCGGTAGCCCGGGCACTGGGCCGGGACGCCGTCGACGACCTGCGCACCCTCCAGCAGATCGAGAAGGAGCTGGAGCGCCAGGGCTTCCTGACCCGCAACGCCGGCAAGCTGGAGCTGACCCCGCGGGCGGTCCGCCGCATCGGCCAGAGCGCGCTGTCGCGTATCTTCCAGCGGATGGACACCCGCGGCCGCGGCGATCACGACTCCCGGGACGCCGGTGCCGCCGGAGAGCCCACCGGGACGTCCCGGCCCTGGCACTTCGGTGACACACAATCGATCGATGTGGTACGCACCGTGCGCAACGCGGTGCTGCGGGCCGGCCCCGCCAGCCCGGAGGGGACGATCGAGCTGGACGTCCGCGACTTCGAGGTGACCGAGACCGAACGCCGCTCCTCCGCGGCCGTCTGCCTGCTGGTGGACCTGTCCTACTCGATGGCGCTGCGGGGCACCTGGGGGGTGGCGAAGTCGACGGCGCTGGCGCTGCACACCCTGATCGACACGAAGTTCCCGCAGGACACGATCCATCTGGTCGGGTTCTCCGACTATGCCCGGCTGCTGCGCCCGGTGGAGCTCGCGGGCCTGGACTCCGAGGTCGTCCAGGGCACGAACCTCCAGCACGCCCTGATGCTCGCGGGCCGGCTGCTGTCGCGGCACCCGGATTCCGAACCGGTCGTACTGGTGATCACCGATGGTGAGCCGACCGCGCACCTGATGCGCAACGGCACCCCGTCCTTCTCCTGGCCACCGGTCCCGGAGACCCTGGAGCTGACCCTGGCCGAGGTGGACCGGCTCACCCGCCGCGGGGCGACGATCAACGTCTTCATGCTCGACGACGAGCCACGGCTGGTCCAGTTCGTCGACGAGGTCGTCCGCCGCAACGGCGGCCGGATGCTCTCTCCGGATCCGGGGGCGCTCGGCCGCTACGTCGTACGCGACTACCTGCGGGCCCGCGGCGGACGACGCCGAGCCGCCAGCTAGGAACCGCCCACAGCCATCATGAGACCGCTTGGGGCTGGTCAGTCAGGGGCTCAGGGCTGGCCAGCTGACGGCACACAGGCTTCCTGGCGGGCTTCCAGGCGTGCCTCCTGGCGTGCCTCCTGGAGGACTTCCGGACGGGCTTCCGGACGCTCCCGGCCGGCCTCCTTCGCCCGGTACATCGCGAGATCGGCGCTGCGGACGACCGCGCCGGGCGGCGCGTCCTGCGACTCCGAAAGGGCGACACCGATCGTCGCGTCGATAGCAATGGAACGCCCACCGACCGTAATCGGCCGTCGGATCGCCACCAGCAGCTGGTCGGCGAGATCGCGTGCCCGGGCGCTGTCGGCGTCACCCAGGATGACGGCGAACTCGTCCCCGCCGAGACGGCAGACGGCGTCCCGCTCGGTGCCGGCGTCCCGCAGGCGGGCACCGATGATCCTCAGCACCTCGTCACCGGCGTTGTGGCCGTAGGTGTCGTTGACCGACTTGAACCGGTCGAGATCGATGAACAGGACCGCGAACGCCGATGCCGGACGCTGAGCGGCGATCTCGTCGAGCCGGCGGGCGAACACCGACCGGTTCGGCAGGCCGGTGAGGGCGTCATGGGACGCCTGGTAGCGCAGCTCGTCCTGGAGGACCCGGCGTTCGCCGATCTCATGGCAGGTCAGCAGGATGCCGGTGCCCTCCGAGCGGTCCCGCAGGTCGATCGCCTCGATGTCGAACCAGCGGTGGCCGCCGCCCGCGGCCGACAGCCGGACGTCGCGTGCCACGGCGGCCCCCGCCGCCGCTGCCGCTGCCGCCGAGGCCGCGGCTGCCGCGGCCTCGGCACCGGGCCCACTGCTGTCGACACCGGAGCCACTGCTACCGGTAGCAGGCCCGCTGCTGCTGGTAGCGGGACCACTGCCGCCGGTAACGGGACCACTGCCGCCAGTAGCGAGCCCGGTGGCCTGGCGCAGCAGCTCCGCCAGCGCGCCCGCGTCGTCCGGGTGGGCGACGTCGGGCAGGTGCCGGCCGAGGTAGGAGCCGGCCGTGACCCCGAGCAGGAGCGCGGCGGCGGAACTGACAAAGATGATCTTCCCGTCCGCCCTGGTCGCGATCACGATGTCGTGGGCGTTGTGCAGCAGGGCCTGCAGCCGTCGCTGCTCGTCGCGGATCGCCGCTTCACGCCGGCCGTTGAGGACGGTCAGCCCGACGAGGGCGGCGGCGACAACGGCCAGCAGGCTGCCGTCCCGGACGAGCCGGCCGGAGCGGATGTCCCCGTAGAAGGCCTGGACCGGCTGCTGGAACACCACGTAGCCGCCGTCGGGCAGGTTCGCCAGCGGCGAGGCGATGGTGACCTGGCCGCCGGCGACGACGTCGTCGATCTGCCGGGCCTCGCCCACCCGCAGGGCCGCCAGGCTGGCCGCGGCCACCAGCCGCTGGCCGATCAGGCCGGGATTCCAGGAGAACATGACCGTGCCGGCCGCATCCACCACGGACAGCCCGCCCACGACGAACCCGAGCGTGCCGCTGCTCGCGAGGTTGGCCTGGTTGGGCGAGTCCCGCAGCGACTCCCCGATGACGACGACCGCCGCCGGCCGGCCCTCGCGCAGGACCGGGACCGTCACGTAGTCCCGCCAGAGCCCGTCGACGTTCATCACGGGCGAGTTGCCGGCCCGGCCGGCCCGGGCGGCCCGCCACGCCGGGTCGTCCGGGCCGATCGGCAGGGTGAGCGACGGCGGTTCGGCGGCCAGCAGATGGCCGTCCAGGCCGGCCAACGCCCAGACGTAGTTCCGGCCGCCGACCCCTGATCCGGCGAACGAGCGCAGCACGGCGGCGTCGGCGTCCCGGTCGCTGAGCGACCAGGACGCCGACGACACAGCCGTGATCAGACGCTGGCTGTCGACGCTGTGCATGGACGCGTCCGCCACGATGGCGGTGAACGCCACGTGCTCGGCCAGGCGCTGCCGTTCGGCGCTGTGCCGGGTCTGCGTCTGCAGACACAGGCTGGCCACGGCCATGGCGAGCAGGGCCCCGCCCGCCACCAGCGGTGGCCCCAGCCGGCCGAACCAGCCGCGGGGGGGACAGCCGTAGGCGAGGGGCCCGGGCGTGGCCGGCAGGGGGAGACGGCGCCGGGCCGGCTGCCGCTCGGGCCGCCGCCGCTCGGGCAGCCGCAGCTCGGGCCGCCGCGGCTCGGGCAGCGACAGTGGTGTGGGCGGGGGCAGCGGCGGGAGGAGCACGTCATCGGTCCCGGTCCCGGTGCCCGTCCCGGTCCCGGTGCCGGTGCCGGGCGCGGCGGGCCGCGGGCCCGGCGGCACGTTGGGCGGTTCCGCGGACGCCATGGCGAAACGGCCTTTCCCCGCCCGTTTGGCCTCGTACATGGCGTTGTCCGCGGCGCACAGGAAATGTTCGGGCCGCGCGACGGCGAGCGTCGAGGGCGCGATACCGATGCTGGCGTCTACCTGGACCGCCGAGGCACCCACCATGACCGGGATACGCACCAGCTCGATGATCCGACCGGCGGCCGCGGCGGCGGACACCTCGTTCGCGCCGCGCAGCAGGACCCCGAACTCGTCACCGCCGAGCCGGACCGCCAGGTCACCGTCCCGCAGGGTCTGGACGAGCCGCTCCGCGACGGCCCGCAGGACGACGTCCCCGGCGTCGTGGCCGTAACCGTCGTTGACGGGCTTGAAATGGTCGAGATCGACGAACAGCACCACGAACGGCGCGCCGCCGGCGCGGAAGGCACGGCCCGCCTTCTCCAGCTCGCTCATGAAGACCGCCCGGTTGGGCAGACCGGTGAGCAGGTCGTGGGACGCCTGGTAGCTCAGCCTGTCCTGCAGGTCCTTGCGCTCCCCGACCTCGTGGCAGGTCACCAGCACACCGGCGAGCTCGGGATGGCTGGTGAGGTCGCTGGCCTCCAGGTCGAACCAGCGCGGCTGGCCGGCGGCGGTGGTCAGCCGCACGTCGAAGACGGTGCCCCCGGCCGGGTCGGCCAGCAGCCGCCGGATCCGGGCCACGTCGGCGGGGTCGGCGAAGTCGGTCAGCACCCGGCCGAGCCAGGACGCCGCGTCGTAGCCGAGCAGGTCACGCACGGCGGGGCTGACAAAGGTCATCCCGTGGTCGTCCCCGACGACCACGATGATGTCCCGGACCCCTCCGAGCATGGTGTGCAGCCGCGCCCGGGCCCGCCGGGCGGCCCGTTCGCGGCGCAGCCCGAACACGACCAGCCCGCCGACGCAGACCGCCAGGACGGCCAGCAGCGTCAGGTCCCCGTGGCGCCCCGCGGTCCGCAGGTCCGCGAACAGCCGCGCGGTGGGCTGCTGGAAGAGCGTGACGTATCCGGTCGTGGCCTGCTTCTCGGCGACGTTGACCACCTGCTCCCCGGCGCCGCCCGACAGCCACGTCCGGACCGTGCCCGGGACCAGGCCGTCCAGCTCGCGCGGTTCGACCAGCCGCCGGCCCCGCAGATCCCGCTTCCAGCAGGCAGCCGCGACACCGCTCGCGTCGACGTCGCACAGGCTGCCCGACACGCTGTCGAGAGCGGCGAACTTCTCGCTGCTCTCCCGGGCCGCCCCCTCGTCGACGACGCGCACCAGCACCGCCCACGGGCGCGGCGCGCCCACCGGCACGACCGTGGCCCGCACCGGCATGCCGTCGAGGAGGAACACCGGCGACATGGCCGGCTGCCCGGCCAGCGCCGCCGTCCAGGCGGCGCCGAGATCGGTGGCCGTCACCCGCGGCCCGTCCGGGACGGCGGCCAGCGGGGTGCCGTCGACGCTGACGAGGGCGGCCAGCAGGCTGGTGTCACCGACCGGCCTCATCGCCAGCTGCGCCAGCATCCGGCGGTTGTGGGCCGGCTGGTCGGGCGCGAAGGAGAAGCTGGCGACCAGCGCGCCCATCCGCCGTGGGTCGGACGTCCGGGAGGCGTTCTCCGCGACCCGTTCGACGAGCCGGGTGCGGTCGGACAGCCGCTGTCGTTCGCCTTCGCGCAGACCCGCATGCCGGACCACCAGCGCCAGCGCCCCGAGCGCGATCACCACCGCCAGCCCGACGAGCAGCGGGGCGGACCGCCGTAGCCGCCCGCCATCTGCGTCACCGGCGAGGGCGGACGATCGTTCGACGAACGCCGGACACTCGCCCGGCACCGAAACTGTGCGAATGGCCTTTATCCCTCATCGTAATCGGTTGCCGTCACGGAAGAAGTATGCAAACAAGGCCGGAAGACCCGTCGTACGGCGGGTCGGTACCGGTACTCACGGCCCCTCGGGCCCGGCGCGCGAAAATCATGATCACGCAACCTCTGGTTCCGTCACCAGCAGGCCTCCGTCCGCGCGAAAAACATGATCGCGCGCGGCCTTTGGACGACTGGGAGAGCATCGTTCCAGCTCTTGTCACATCTCGGACAGTCACCCCCTGGCGCCACACCTACGGACAGATGTAACAAAAATGATAGTTGTGGACACTCGGTAGTAAGAACGCCCATGAGTGGGACGTCCGGTCCACGGGTGACGGCCGGCCAGCCGGCCGGAACGGGCAGGTGGCGGAGCATGTTTCCGGCACGCTCGAGGTCCCTCCACCGTGGGCAGTCCCATCACCGACAGCCACACGTGTTTCCCGCGCGCTCGAGGTCCCTCCCGAATCCTCTGGCCGGCTCTCCGGAGCCGGGACCACTGGGCCGGCCAGGAGGCCCGGCGGCCGGCCCCGACAGCCGCGACGGGCTGGCGGATCCGACGACCGGCAGCCCGGCAGCCCGGCAGCATCCCAGGTGAGGATCGACAGCCCGACAGGGCCGGGCGGCCCGGCGGGTCCGCCGGAGCCTCGGCCGCGAGGCCGTCGGATCCGTTCCAGCGGGCCGGCCCCGCCGGAACGGCCGGCCTGGCCGGCCCGGCCGGCACCCGGCCGCGCCGGCGGATGAGCGTACCGGCACCGGCCTCGCCGGGGAGCCGCCGGCCGCCGAACCAGCGGCATCGTCCACGCGTGAGGAGCACGACGACGATGCCCGACGACTACAACTAATGACTAAGAGTAACCGGAACATGAGACGGGAACGCTCGCCCGGCGTGCCGCGGCAGCCACTTCGCCCCGGTGGGCCACGTCGTCGAGCTTGTCCAGCAGGCGGTCCCAGACCTGGCGCGGGATGTCGTGCCCCATGCCGTCGACCTCCAGCAGCTCCGCGGACGGGATGGCGGCGGCGGTCAGGCGCCCGCTGGCCACCGGGATCAGCGGGTCGTTCGTCCCGTGCACGATCAGCGTGGGGATCTCCAGCCGGACGAGGCCGGGCGTCAGGTCCCCCGCGGCCAGGACCGCGGTCAGGTGCCGCGCGGTCCCGTGCGGGTCGTACCGACGCTCCCAGGCCAGCCCGGCCCGCCGCCGTATCCACTCGCGGTCGGGGGAGAACTCGGCCGATCCGATGATGTTGTGAGCACGCTCGGCCCCGTCCACGTACGCTTCCCGGCTCGCCACCATCGGGCTGAGCACGACAGCGGCGGCGTCCCGGGCGGCACGCCCGGCACCGCGGCTGCCGATACCGGCCGAGACCGAGGTGAGGCTGCGTACCCGCGCCGGGAAGGACAGCGCCACGATCTGGGCGATCATGCCGCCCATGGAGCTCCCGAAGATGTGCGCGGACCGCCAGCCGAGGGCGTCCAGCAGGCCGGCCGCGTCGGCCGCCATGTCGTCGAGGGTGTAAGGGGCGGCATCGGCGTTCCCGGACATCGCGGCCACGAGATCCGGCTGCCCCAACTGGTCGAAATGGGTGGAAAGACCGACATCACGGTTGTCGTACACAAGAACCTGAAAACCGCGGCGCACCATCGCCCGAATAAGATCAGGATGCCAGCCGACGAGCTGTTGGCCCAGCTCACCGATCAGGACGAGCGGCAAGCCACCGGAGTCGCCATGCAGCTCGTATGCGATTTCGATGCCATTGGCCTGAACCGTACCCATAGACGGAAGGTAGCGAGCGTTAGCCGCTGGCGCTCGTAATCCGTGAACTCCACCCACAGGTCACCTATTCGGGTGATGCTGAACACGTTTCGGAGCGCGGCGGGGCCTCGGCCGGCCAGCGGACCGGCCAGCCTGCTGGCCAGCAGGCTGGCCAGCAGAGCGGCCGTCGCCCCGGCAGCGTAGCCAGCAGCGGCCCGCACCCAGGGCGCGGCACCCACCACCCACCCGGCGAGGCCCGTATCGCGGCGCCGCCGGCGTCCCACCAGGAACCCGTCATACAAGGGAACTTCCGGAACAAAGGGAGCAAAAGCGCGGAAAACCGCCGGGGCGCCGGCGCGAAGGGACGCCAGAATGGCGGCGCGTCGGGGTGGGCATCGTCGGCACCGACCAGCACGTGTCATCGCGGGAATCCACTTTCCGACGCGGTGTCATGAAGTGCGAAAATCCGCGGGACGGCGGCCGCCCGGGAGGAGCCGGCCGCCGGTACCGGTTACCTGCGGAAGCCTCCGGCACGCCGGCGCCGCGACGTCTCCAGATCGACGCGAGCCGCGTGGACGGCCAGCCGGGCTCGTTCCACAAGAACATCCCGATGGGACGAACCGGGTGCGGGTGCGGGTGCGGCGTCGGCGGCGCCCGCGGCCAGCGCCTCGATCAGGTCCGCTGCCAGTACGGCGATCTGGTCGGCAAGAGCATGGTCGGCCAGGCGTGGTGGGGCGACCCCCCGGGGAAGCCCGGATCCCGCCTCACGACCCAGGTCAGCGAGTTCGACGGCCAGCGCACGCACCCGGTCGGCGCGGGTGCCGGCGCCGCGCCCGGCTGCCGCTCCCGCCCCGCCGGCGCCCGCCCCGGAGCCGGGCCTGGGCACGGGCCCGGGTGGGCCGGCGTCCGGCTGGCAGGGAGCGCATGGCTCCCGCCAGGAGATCGGCGTCCATCCGTGGACGTGGTCGCGCAACCGCCGTATCTCGCTGATCAGTGCCGCCAGCGGCGCGTCCAGGAGCGCCACGCCCGAAGTGATCAGATCCCGCATCGCCACAGGATCCGCTTCGGCCATCCATAAAGGCTACCCCATGACAGCCGTGGCGGGTCTTGCCGTTGTCCGACTGGTGGTGCACTCTCCTTCCATGACTGGTTGACCAGTGAGTACTGGAGGCGCCAATGTCGCAACAACGCTCCGAAGAGACCCACCACAGCCTTATCGAACGAATTCCCAGAATCACCGGACACGACGTCGGCCACTGGCTGGGATGTCTGGATCGCGGGCCTGGTCTCCTGCGCTTCTCCGAGCGCGTGAACTGGCTACGGGACGAGCACGGGCTCCCGCACTGCTATGCGGCGGCTGTGGTCCACGAAGCGGATCTGCGCAGGCGCGCCATCCGGACCTGACCCGATATACCCCTCTTCACCCGATAAACCTTCTTCGCCCGACCGGCCCGGTACGGCCCATGTGCGTCGCAGCCCCACGAAGCTCCGGGCCCTGGTCGCCCTCCCCCCTCGGCGACGAGTGCAGGAGCACTCGGCACGGTGCCACCGGGCCGGCCGGGCGAGAATCAGCCCATGGACATCGAAGCGGCCCGGGACTACGTCCGGGACAACCATCGGGCCGTCCTCGCCACCTTCCGGCGGGACGGGACTCCGCAGCTGTCACCGGTCACCGTCGGCGTCGACACCGACGGCAGACTCGTCATCAGCAGCAGGGAGACCGCCTACAAGGTCCGCAATCTCCATCGCGACCCGCGGGCCGGGCTGTGCGTCTTCCCCGACGCCTTCTTCGGGCCGTGGATCCAGGTGCGGGGCCGCGCACGGATCATCTCGCTCCCGGATGCCATGGAGCCTCTCGTCGACTACTACCGCACGCTGTCAGGCGAGCACCCGGACTGGGAGGACTATCGCGCCGCCATGGTCCGCGACCAGCGCTGCCTGATCAGCATCGAGATCGAGCACGCCGGCCCCGACCGCTCCGGGTGAGCGGCGGGGCGGCACCCGCCCACGACGACAGACCCAGCGGTCCAGCCGGTCAGCCGCGCAGCTTCGACAGCAGCCTGAGCATCTCCAGGTACACCCAGACAAATCCGACGAGCAGCCCGAATCCGGCTCGCCAGGCCTCCGCACGGGGAGCGCCAGCGGCGATCGCACGCTCGATGTAGTCGAAGTCGAGGATGAACTGCAGGCTCGCGACCACGAGCACAGCAAGGCTGAACAGGATGCCGAGCGGGGACGCGTCATTGATGATCGGCAGATGGCTGCCCGACACCGCTCTGACCACCAGGTCGGTCAGGCCAAGCATGACCACGCCGAGCAACGACCCGTAGACGACCCGGGCCATCCGCTCGGTCGCGCGCAGCCGGCGGCTGCGATAGGCCACCAGCATTGCCACGAAGACCACCGCGGTCCCGAGCAGCGCCTGCAGCACGATCCCGTGGAAGGCGTCCTCGTAGAACCGGGAGACCGCGCCCACGAACAGGCCCTCGAGCGCGGCGAAGAGCACGATCAGCGCGGGCCGCAGCCGCCGGCTGAAAGAGATCACCAGGGACAGTGCGAGCGCGGCGAACATCGCGGTGAAGCCGACCGCGGGGGTGGTCGGGGCGATCGCCCAGCCGACCGCCCCGGTGACGGCCATCACCGCGAACAGGCCCAGGGTGTGGACGACGACGTCGTCGACGGTCAGCCCGCTGGGCGCCCGGTACAGCCCGGCGAGCTGCTCCGGTGTCGGGGTGGGCGGGACTCCCCCGCCCGGCGGCGCGTACCCACCGGGGCCGTACCCGGAGGAGGACGGCGCCGACCAGCCGGCGAAGCCACGCCGGCTGAACACCGGATTCGACGAGCGCATCTCGGCCATCAGGACACGACTCCTTCCGCCGCCCGCGTCCAACCGGGCGTATAGATCGCAACTGCCGCCGGGCTCGGCCGACCGCGCCGCCCACCGCGTGGATCAACATCTGGATCCACAAAGTGGATCAGCGGGGACGCGGGCGATCGGCACGCTCGATCGACGAACCTGTCGGAATACAGAGTAGAACGCCGCGGACGGAGGCTGTACCCATAGTCCCGTGAACGACCACCGGACGGCGCCGGATGGCGCCGGAGCGGCCCGCAAGATCGCTCGAAGCCTTCGCCGACATGATCGCGAAACTCGTGGCGACAACCGCCGGCACCGGACGGCGACCAGCATGAGGAAGGGTCACGTGTCAATGACGATGAGACATTCGGGCGAATAGCCCGCTGGCATGACCGAGCGCCGGCCGGAATGATCCGGCCGGCGGCCACGGAACAGATCTGAATGTGCCGGTGGTCGGAGTCGAACCGACACTCGAGCTGTTTTTAGGACAGCCTCCTCTGCCTGTTGGGATACACCGGCTCGGCTACATCGGAGATGTTTCTACCACGCTACGTAGGATTTGTGAAAGAGACAACATGAAGAAAGTATGGGAAGTAACCAGAACCTCCTGATCCGTAACCCGTCGTGACGCTCGCACCCAACTCGCCTACCGAAGGTGCGCGATCAATCACAGTATGACCGACTGGCAATACGGCCAGCGTGGCAGCGGAGCTACGCGGAGGGGAGCGGGGCCGTCCCGGCCCACGGCGAGGCACCCCGGGCCGGACGCTGGGCCAGGGAGCACGGCGGGCAAGGGAACCCGACGGGCAAGGGAACGACGCTGGGCAAGGGAACCCGGCTCGCGCCCGGCCACGGGCGGGCCGGCTCCCGCCGGGTGCCGGGCCGGCGAACTGGTGGCCGGCTGACCGTGGGCGCGCTCAGCCGGCGTCCCACCAGGCGGGCCCGCCCACGGCCGGCCGGGTGAGGTGGCACCAGTCGGCGGCTGCGGCGGGCGCGCTTTCCCGTCTCCCTGCCGGTCAGCTCTCGCCGAGGCCAGCCGGACAGCGACGCTCCTGGCCGCCGGCCGGGCAGCGCGCCGCCCATGCCTCCCGCGCCCGCGTCTCCCCGGTGGGCGGTGGCCGCCGCGGCCACCGGCCCCGCGGGACACCTCCGCCGGCCCACGACCTCCACGGCACCGGGCTCTGCGCACGCAGGACCAGGCCCGGCGGGACACCTCCGCCAGCCCACGACCGCACCGGGCGGATCTCCCGTGGCCGCCGGCGCCGCGCAGGACAGCCGCTCACGAAAATGCCCGCCATAGTCACCTACGGCGGGCATTCGATGTTAAAGCGTCATAAATAAGGCGACCGCGGACCGGATGATTCACCCTGCCCCCGAACGGGAACAGCCGCGGCCCGAATGCGCGATCAGCCGATGATGTCCGGACGGGCGGATCGCGCGGCGGCTGGCGGTCACCGGAAGCGGGCGACAATATCCATATCCGCCATGTCCGTCATATCCGCTGGAGTGCGCGACGGGCGTGGACACCGTGGACGTC